>NZ_JBHJQI010000094.1:0-31664 GCF_042262805.1 Streptomyces sp. NPDC056361 | reverse complement strand
GGGGCGGGCTCCGTCGGAGCCGCGCGGCGGACGTCCCGCCGTGCGGACCGGACAGGTCTTCCGGTCGTGCCGCGTCCGGGTGGGGCAGACTGGCGGCGTGCGCATCGTGATGATGACGGCGGGTTCGCGGGGCGACGTCGCGCCGTACACAGGTCTGGGTGCCGGTCTCGTACGGGCCGGGCACGAGGTGACGTTGGCGACGCACGCCGTGTTCGAGCCGCTGGTGGCGGGGTCGGGCGTGCGGTTCCGTCCGCTGCCCGTCGACCCCCGTGCCGAACTGCACTCCGCGCGGGGCCGACGGCTGCACGACGCGAGGACCGGTGCGGGAAAGCTCGTACGGCTGGCGCGCATGGCCCGGGGCGCGGTCGACGAGATGACGGCGGCCCTGGTGGAGGTGGCACGGGAGGGCGAGGTCCTGCTGGTCGGCGCGTCGCTGGGGCCGCTCGGCCACGCCCTCGCCGAGGGCCTGTCGGTGCCCGCCCTCGGGCTGCACCTCCAACCGCTGCACCCGACCGCGGAGTTCGCCGCTCCGGTCCTGGGCGCGCGGTCCCTGGGCGCGGTGGGGAACCGGCTGAGCGGACGGTTCGTCACGGCGTCGGTGGAGCTGATGTTCTCCGACGCCGTACGGTCACTGCGACGGCACGGACTCGCGACGTCGGGCCGGTCCCGGAGGCGTCGCCGGGTGCGGCCGGTGCTGCACGGATACAGCGAGCTCGTCGTCCCTCGCCCCCGGGACTGGCCCGCCCACCTCGAGGTGTCCGGGTACTGGTGGCCGCACGAGACCGGGCAGTTGCCCGCGGAGGTGGAGGACTTCCTCGCCGCCGGGCCCCCACCGGTCTTCGTCGGCCTGGGCAGCGCCACCGTTCCCGATCCCGAGCGGGTGAGCCGCGAGATCGTCACCGCACTGCGCGCGGCGAAGGTGCGCGGGATCGTCCAGCGGGGCTGGGCGGGACTGGGCGCCCGCGGCGACGACATCCTGACCGTCGGCGAGGTCCCGCATTCCCTGCTGTTCCCCCGGACCGCCGCCGTCGTCCACCACGCGGGAGCGGGCACGACCGGCGCCGTCCTGCGGGCCGGGGTGCCCACCGTTCCGGTGCCGGTCCAGTTCGACGCGGCGTTCTGGGCGTCCCGACTGACCGCGCTGGGCACCGCTCCCGGAGTGGTGCCGTTGCGCGGCCTCACCTCCGAAGCCTTGGCCGGGGCCCTGCACCGGGCGACGGCGGACGACTCCCACCGCGCGCGTGCCCGCGCGCTGGCCGACCGCCTGGCCGCGGAGGACGGGGTCGCGCCGGTACTCGCCGCGCTCGGCCGACTGTCACGCTGACAGCTGCCCCGCTCGCCCGCTGCCCCACTCACCCCCTGCCCCGAACGGCCTCTGACCGCTCGGCCGTTGGCGGTTCCCGCTCGTCCCGCCCGACGCCGCCATCACCGGCCCGGCCGACGGCCGTTCCCTGACCATCCGGCTGCCGGAGTTCTCGGGCCGGATCTACTTCGGCCACGGACAGGAGCCGGTCTTCAAGCCGGCGACGGGCGGCCTCCTGTAGCCCGCGGTGCAGAACCCCGGCGACCCGTGCCAGGCCTACGTCACGCTGGACCCGTCCGACTGGGCCCTTCCTCGATCGGCTCGGCCGCAGGCCGGGTCGGCGCCCGTCGGCGGGGTGCCGGCCCGGCCTCCGTACCCGGCTTCCGTCCGGTACCGCACGCGCCCGGACGCCGCCGCCACCACCCGCCGACGCACACCGCGAGCGCCGCCGTGCCGTACGCCGCGGTCACGGCGCCCGGGCCCGCGACCGGACCCGCGAGGTAGGCGACCGCGCCGGCGAGGGCGACACCGGACCACTCCCAGCGGCCGTCGAGCGCCACGAGCGCGACGAGCAGCAGGGCGTACCAGGAGTAGCCGGGGGTCAGGAGGAGGAAGGCCGTGCCCGTGGTCACCAGCGCGCCTTTCCAAGGGCGTTCGGCATCCCCGCGCACGATGACCAGGGCCGACACCGCGGCAAGACCGAGCAGGGCGGCGGGCAGCGCCCACGCGTCCGGCAGCACCAGCCGCAGCAGGGAGTACCGGCCGCCGGCGCCGGCGTCGTCGTAGCCTTCCTCCTCCGCGTAGCCGCCCAGGTATCCGAGCACCGAGCCGTGCGAGAGCAGCACGTACGGCAGGTACACGGCCGCGACGGTGGCGGCGGTGGCGCCGAGGATCGTCGACGCCGTACGCGGCCGCCGCACGCCGGACAGCGCCCCCGGTACCAGCAGCACGGGCAGGAGCTTCGCGGCGATCGCCAGACCGAGCAGTGCCCCGCCCGCCGCGCGCCGCCGGACCACCACGACGAGCGCGGCGACCGACAGGAACACGGCGAGGACGTCCACATGGGCGTTGTTGACCCCCTCCACGGAAACGGCCGGGCACCAGGCCCACCAGGCAGCCCGACGAGGATCGCCCCGGCGGCGCAGCGCGAGGAGCAGCAGGCCCGTGACGGCCAGGGACAGGGCGGCTCCACCGGTCTGGAGTGCCTTGTGGCGGACATCCGACGGCGAGGCGGCATGGACGAGGAGGAACCAGCCCTCGGCGACGGGTGGATAGATGGTGTGCACGGTGGGGCGGTTGATGCGGGTGCACCGGCCGTCGGCCAGCTCGGACAGATCGCCGCCCCGCGCGCAGACGGCACGACCGGGGAAGAGCCAGGGATCGCGAAGCCCGGTGAGCGCGTCGTCGGCGGGGGAGTGGTCGTACGGGGAGATCCCGGCGGACTGCACGCGGCCGTCCCACGCGTACCGGTACGAGTCGGTGCTCGTACGCGGCGGCGCCACCAGCCCGGTGGCGGCCACCGCGACCGCCCCGGCGAGCACCAAGGGCACCACGGCGCGGACCGGGGCGCGGCGCAGGGCGAGCACGGCCACGGCGAAGAGACCCCACGCGGCCGCGTACCCGGTCAGGAAGCCGACTCCGGTCGCGGGGCCGCCCAGCAGCGCGAGCAGCGCGGTGGTCAGAGCGGCGAGGACCAGGGACGTGACGAGGACGGCACGGGTGAGGACGCTGGCACGAGGCATGGGCGCAGCCTGGCAGCGCCCGCGGACGGCGGGCGGGCGACCCGTCGGGGCGTTCGGGTTTCGTAAGGTGTCGAAGCTCCCGTACGGCCCGCCCCGGCGGTGTCATGGAGGGCATGACCTTCCCCAAGCCCGGGCCGCGCCGCACGTCGGCAGAGGTCCGCCCCCCGGTCTTTCGCGGCCCTTTGCACGACGCCCGCACGGCGACGTCCGTCGGCCGGTGGCTGGGCCTCGCCTTCGCGGTGTGCTTCGCGACCGGGCTCGTCAGCCACTACCTCCAGCGTCCGCCCGGCTGGCTCGCGGACCGGCTGCCCGGGCGGCCGGTGTGGGGGTACGCCTTCACCCAGGGCCTGCACGTCGCCGCCGGGCTGGCGGCGATCGTGCTGCTCCTGGTCAAACTGTGGGCGGTGTACCCGCGGCTGTTCGTGTGGCCGCCGGTCCGGTCGGTGCGGCACGCCCTGGAGAGGCTGTCCGTCGCCGTGCTGGTGGCCGCCGCCGTCTTCGAGGTCTTCACGGGGCTGCTCAACATCGTGGAGTGGTATCCGTGGCCGTTCTCGTTCGTCCCGGTGCACTTCGCCGTCGCCTGGCTGGCCACCGGCTCGATCCTGCTGCACATCGGGGTCAAGGCCCCGGAGATCAAGGACCATTGGGGTCGGCGCTCGGCGGGGACGCTCGCGCTGCCGGCGGAGGACGCCGTCGACAGGCGCTCGCTGCTCCTGGCCACGGGCGGCGCGATCGGCGTGGTGACGCTGACGACCGTCGGCCAGTCCTTCACCCCGCTGAAGGCGTTCGACCTGCTCGCGCCCCGGCATCCGGACCACGGCCCGCAGGGGTTGCCGGTGAACCGGACCGCCGAGGCGGCCGGAGTGTCGGCCGGCCGCCTGGCGGAGTGGCGACTCGAAGTCGTCGGCCCGCGTCCGTACGCGCTCACGCTCGCCGAGCTCCGGGCGATGCCGCAGGTGGACGTCCGGCTGCCGATCGCCTGTGTGGAGGGCTGGAGCGTCGAGGCCGACTGGGTCGGGGTACGCGTGCGCGCGCTCCTGGCGCGGGCCGGCGGACAGCCGGGGGCGGCGGCGCTGCGGGTGACCTCGCTGGAGGCCGGCGGCGCCTACCGGGTGATGGAGATGGGGGCCGCGTACGCCGACGACCCGCTCACCCTCCTCGCGCTCACGCTCAACGGGCAACCCCTCTCCCTGGACCACGGCTTCCCGGCGCGGATCATCGCCCCGGGCCGACCGGGCGTGCTGCAGACCAAGTGGGTCCACCGGCTGGAGGTGCTGTGAGGAGCATGCGGATGCTGAGGTACGGGATCGGCGGTGCCGGACTCGCCCTGATGGGACTCGGGGCGTGGCTGACGGCCGCCGAACCGGAGCCGCTCGGCGTGCTGGTGTGGCTGGCGGGGGCGCTCGTCCTGCACGACGGAATCCTCGCGCCGCTCGTCCTCGGCGTGGGCCTGATTCTCGTCGGGCGAAGCCGACGGGGGCTGCTGCGCGGCGCGTCGGTCGTGGCGGGCAGCGTGGTCCTGGTGACGCTGCCGCTGCTCCTGCGACCCGGTGCGCCGCCCAACCCCTCGGCGCTGCCACTCCCGTACGGGCGGAACCTGGCGATCGTCCTGGCCGCCGTCGCCGTGGTGACCGGCGCCCTGTACCTCGTCCGGCGGCGAGGTGCGCCCGTCCGGCGGCGAGGTGCGCCCGCACGGCGACGGAAGGACTTCCCGCGGCGGTGACGGGCACGGCCTCGGCGGCGTACCCCGAAGCCGGCCGGGGTCAGCGGCGCACCGCCGGCGGCGACAGGGGCACGAGGGTGAGGAAGGGGCGGCCCGCCACCGTCCACCGCGCGGACGCGGTCCACCCGGCGCGTGCGGCGTGCGCGGTCAGCGCCCGCGTGCCCACCCGGGCCCAGGGGAACTTCGACCCGCTGCCGCCCCGACCGTCCTCGACGCGCACCTCGCAGTGCTCGTCGACGTCCACGGGCACGCACTCGGCGATCACGGCGCCGGCAGGTGCCACGACCTTCCGCAACCGCCGCAGCAGGGCTGCGGGGTCGCCGCCGATGCCGACGTTCCCGTCGATCAGCAGGGCCGTGTCCCAACGGCCTTCCGCGGGCAGCGGGGCGAACACCGAGCGGCACAGGGCCGTCCCGCCGAGCCGTACGGTCCGCTCCACCGCCTCGGGGCTGATGTCGATGCCCAGCGCACACCGGCCCTGGGCGGCGAGGGCGGCCACGAGCGCCCGGGGCCGCAGCCGACGTCGAGGACGGCGCCCCGGCTGTGCTCCAGGACGGACCGGTCGGCCTCGTCCGGTGCCTCGCACCAGCGCTCGACCTCCAGGGGCAGCAGCCAGCCGTCGTCGCGGCGCAGGAAGAGGGGGCCGCGACCGGAGCGCAGCGCGTCGGTGTACGGGTCGGAGCGCCAGGCCGTCGCCGTCACGCGCCCACCCCCGGGACCCGGGCCGTCAACTCGGCGTGCTGCGCGGCGAAACGCGTACCGGGCGCCGCCGCCGCCACCTGCCGCGCGTCCTCGGCGGTGTCCACGTCGCGCAGCGACGGCAGCGCGCCGACACGCAGCCCGGCCGCGCGCAGCCGCGCGTACACGACGGCGCCGGTGTCGGGCCGCGACATCGGTGCGCCGAGCAGGAGCGCGGGGGCGGCGACGGCCTCCGGGTCGGCGAAGCCGAGGGCCCAGAAGCCGCCGTCCGCGGCCGGGCCGAACCAGGCGTCGCATCCCTCCCACCGGAGCGCGGGGGCCAGCAGCTCCGGGGTGACCTGCGGGGTGTCCATGCCGATGAGCACGGCGGGTCCGGCGCAGCCGGCGAACGCGGCGGCGAGCCGCTCGTCGAGCCCGCCCGCCGCTTGGGGGACGACCTCGAATCCGGGCGGCAACCACGGACCGGGTTCCCCGTCGAGGACCAGCACGTGGCGCGTCGCCGGGACCAGGGCCGCGGCGCCGAGGGTGTCGGCGAGGGCCGCCCCCGCGAGCGAAGCGGCCTCCTCGGAGGTGAACGGGGGAGTGAGGCGGGTCTTCACCCGGCCGGGCAGCGGCTGCTTGGCGATGACGAGGAGGGCGGTCACGGACGGACCCCCGCCACGGGCGCGAGCGGCGGCTCGTCGAGGACCCTGCGCATGTCGTGCACCGCCTGCCACGTCCCCCGCCAGGTGCCGGTGACCTTCGAGCGGCCCGACCGCGGCAGGTACGGCACGTCGACCTCGCTCACCCGCCAGCCCGCGTCGGCGGCCCGCACCACCATCTGGAGGGGATAGCCGCTGCGCCGGTCGGTGAGCCCGAGGCCGAGCAGAGCCTCGCGACGTGCGGCCCGCATCGGGCCGAGGTCGCGCAAGCGCACCCCCGTGCGCCGGTGCAGCAGCCAGGACAGCGCCAGGTTCCCCGCCCGGGCGTGGGCGGGCCAGGCGCCGCGCTCGGTGGGACGACGCCGGCCCAGGACGAGATCCCCCCGGCCTCCCGCCACGGTATCGACGAAGTCCCTCAGCAGACCGGGGTCGAGCGTGGCGTCGCAGTCGCAGAAGCACACGAACTCGGCCTCCGCGGCGAGGAGTCCGGCGTGGCAGGCGGCTCCGAACCCGCGCCGTGGCTCGTGGACGACGGTGGCACCGAGGTCGGCCGCGAGCGCGGCCGATCCGTCGGTGGAGCCGTTGTCCACGACGATGGCCCGCCATCCGGCGGGGACGCGGCCGAGAACCCAGGGCAGGGCCTCGGCTTCGTCGAGACAGGGAAGGACGACGTCTACGGTCAAGGGGGTCACGGCACCCACGGTAGGAAGTGCGCGGCGGATCGGGGCCGCGGAAGTCCTTACGAAACGCGGACGTCACCCCAGGGGCCCCGGGACGCCATGGCCCGACGAACCCCGCGGGTGCGACGCTGTGCGGCATGAGCGAGAACAGTCGACCGGCGGGCCGGGCCCGGATCCTGGTGGTGGACGACGACCCGACGGTGGCCGAGGTGGTCACCGGCTACCTGGAGCGGTCCGGCCTCGCGGTCGAGCACGCCGGCGACGGCACCGAGGCCCTGCGCCGCGCCGGGGAACGCCGGCCGGACCTCGTCGTCCTCGACCTGATGCTGCCGGGCCTGGACGGTCTGGAGGTGTGCCGCAGGCTGCGCGCGGACGGGCCGGTTCCGGTGATCATGCTGACCGCGCGCGGCGACGAGGAGGACCGGATCACCGGCCTGGAGGTCGGTGCCGACGACTACGTCACGAAGCCGTTCAGCCCGCGCGAACTGGTCCTGCGCGTCGAATCCGTACTGCGCCGCAGCCGGGCGGCGGCCGGGGCCGCCGCCCGGCCGGGGCTGCGGGCCGGGGACCTCGTCGTCGACCCCGCCACCAGAAGGGCGACACGACGGGGCGCCGAGATCGCCCTCACGCTGAGGGAGTTCGACCTCCTCGCGTTCTTCCTGGAGCACCCCGGGACGGCGCACTCCCGGGAAGACCTGATGCGGAGGGTGTGGGGCTGGGACTTCGGCGACCTGTCCACGGTCACGGTGCACGTCCGTCGGCTGCGGTCGAAGATCGAGGACGACCCGGCCAGGCCCCTCCTCATCCAGACCGTGTGGGGAGTCGGCTACCGCTTCGAAGCGGGCCGTGAGGAGGGGGCGGCGTGAAGGACGTACTCCTCATCGCCGCGTTCGCCCTGGTCGGTGCCGTGTGCGCCGGCGCGGCCGGCGCCGTCGTCCTGCGGCTCGTACGGCACCGCTCCGTCGCCGTCTCCCTTACCGTGGTCGCCGCCGTCACGGTCACCGCCATGCTCGCCGGGACACTGGCCGTCGCCCGGGCGATGTTCCTGTCGGCGCACGACCTGTGGGTGGTGACGGTCGTCGTGGCGATGGCGGCCCTCGTCTCGCTCGGCACGGCCCTCGTCCTGGGCCGCTGGGTGGTGGCACGCAGCCGTGCCCTCGCCCGCGCCGCGCGGGACTTCGGCGACGGCGGCAGCTTCTCCGCCCCCGATGGTGCCGCCACCGCCGAACTCGCCGCCCTCACGCACGAGTTGGCCGTCACCAGCGCCAAGCTCGAAGCGTCCCGGGCCCGCGAGCGCTCCCTGGAGGCCTCCCGCCGGGAGCTGGTCGCCTGGATCTCCCACGATCTGCGCACCCCGCTCGCCGGCCTGCGGGCGATGGCGGAGGCCCTGGAGGACGGCATGGCCGCCGACCCCGCCCGCTACCACCGGCAGATCCGCACCGAGGTCGAACGCCTCGCCGCCATGGTCACCGACCTGTTCGAACTGTCCCGCATCCACGCCGGAGCGCTCTCCCTCAGCCCGAGCCGCGTCTCCGTGTACGACCTGGTGGGCGACGCACTGAGCGGTGCCGACCCGCTCGCCCGCGAGCACGGCGTGCGACTGGTCGGCGACGAGGTCGCGGCCGTGCCCGTCGAGGTGGACGGCAAGGAGATGACCCGCGTCCTGGCGAACCTCCTCGTCAACGCGATCCGGCACACCCCGGCCGACGGAACCGTCGCCGTGGCCGCCGAACGCCGCGACGACGCCGTGGTGCTCTCCGTCACCGACGGCTGCGGTGGCATCCCCGACGACGACCTCCCACGGGTCTTCGACACCGGCTGGCGCGGCACGGCGGCCCGGACCCCACCCGCCGGCGCGGGGCTGGGCCTGGCCATCGTCCGGGGCATCGTCGAGGCCCACGCGGGCAGAACCGAAGTCCGCAACGTCCCCGGCGGCTGCACCTTCGAGGTCACCCTGCCCGCCGCACCGGGCCAGGCGTCCCTGCCGTGACGCGGGATGCCCGGCAAGGGGCGGTCCTCACCGTGTCCCGTCCCTTGCCGGGCATCGCCCGGCAGGGGACCGCCGGCGTACGCGTCGGAGTCCGGCGCTCCCCATGACGGGCCGGTGTGCCGCGCCGGCGGACGCGGAGCCGCCGGAGTTCCGCTGACACCGGCGCGGCCCGTTCAGGTGCCGGGGCTTCGGCGACACCGCCGTGGCCCGGTCGGCAGGGCAGCGCGGAGGCGCGCTATTCAGTGCGGGCGGAGGCGTGTTGTTCCGTACGGGCGGAGGCGCGCTGTTCCGCACGGGCGAACTCGGCCATGCCCTCGGCGAAGCCGACCTCCGGACGCCAGCCGAGGTCCCTCCGGAGCCGGGACGAGTCGGCGGTGATGTGCCGGACGTCCCCGAGCCGGAATTCGCCGGTCACCGACGGCTCCGGGCCACCGCTCGCCCGGGCCAGGGCCGTCGCCATCTCGCCCACCGTGTGGGGGTCGCCGCTGCCGGCGTTGTAGACGGCGAGGGCGCCGGCCGGCAGACGGTCGGTGCTCTCCAGCGCGAGGACGTTCGCGGCGGCCACGTCGCGCACGTGGACGAAGTCCCGACGCTGACCGCCGTCCTCGAAGACTCGGGGCGCGTCCCCGCGCGCGAGCGCCGAGCGGAAGAGGGAGGCCACGCCGGCGTACGGGGTGTCGCGCGGCATCCCGGGGCCGTACACGTTGTGGTAGCGCAGCGACACGGCGGTCCCGCCCGTCGCGCGGGCCCAGGCCGCCGTCAGGTGCTCCTGGGTCAGCTTCGTGGCCGCGTACACGTTCCGGGGGTCGGCCGGTGCGTCCTCGTCGACCAGCCCGGGTACGAGGTCGGAGGCGCACGCGGGGCAGCGGGGTTCGAAGCGCCCCGCGGCGAGGTCGTCGGGGCGGCGGGGCCCGGGCCTGACCAGCCCGTGACGGGGACACGCGTACCGGCCCTCCCCGTACACGACCATCGATCCGGCGAGGACCAGCCGGCGCACGCCCGCCTCCGCCATCCGCGCGAGCAGCACCGCCGTGCCGAGGTCGTTGCAGCCCACGTAGGCGGGGGTGTCCGCGAAGTCCTTGCCGAGGCCGACCATGGCGGCCTGGTGGCACACCGCGTCGACGCCGTGCAGCGCGGCTGCGACCGCCGTCGCGTCCCGCACGTCGGCGTGCAGGAACTCCACCGCCGGAGGCTCGGGAGCCACCGGGTGGGCGCCGGGCAGCAGGCAGTCCAGGACCACCGGTTCGTGCCCGGCCGCGATGAGCGCGGTGACGATGTGCGAGCCGATGAACCCGGCTCCGCCTGTGACGAGTACACGCATGACCGGCACGCTACGGACACCCCGTGCCGTCAGGCCCCTGCCGCGCCGCGCCGTAAGACTTCCGTCACCAGGGACCGGCCGGGTCCGTGCGCCGGAGCCGGCCGCCCGGTCCCGAGGCTGTGCGCGGCCGCCTAACAGCGGCATGACAGCGACCGTTCCGCCCCTGTTACGCGCCGGGCCGCAGGTTGGGCGCATGAACTCTGACATCGGCGCGACGATCGAGGTCGTCGACGTACACAAACGCTTCGGCCCGCAGGTGGCCCTGGACGGCATGACGTTCGCGGTCCGGCCGGGCCAGGTCACCGGCTTCGTCGGTCCGAACGGAGCCGGGAAGTCCACGACGATGCGCGTGATCCTCGGCCTGGACGCCGCCGATGAGGGCTTCGCCCTGGTCGGCGGGCAGCCGTACCGGACCCTGCGCGAACCGCTGAGGCACCTGGGGGCGCTGCTGGACGCCTCCGCGCTGCAGCCGGGTCGCACCGCACGCGGCCATCTGCTGTGGCTGGCCCATTCCCAGGGCCTGCCTGCGCGGCGCGTCGACGAGGTCGTCGAGCAGGCGGGCCTGGGGCAGGCCGCGCGGCGCAAGGCGGGCGGCTTCTCCCTCGGCATGCGGCAGCGGCTGGGGATCGCGGCGGCCTTGCTCGGCGACCCGCCCGTGCTCATGCTCGACGAGCCGTTCAACGGCTTGGATCCCGACGGCATCGTGTGGATGCGGGGTCTGCTCGGCAGGCTGGCCCGGGAGGGCCGCGCCGTGCTGGTCTCCACCCACCTGATGGGCGAACTGGAGGACACGGCCGATCACCTCGTCGTGATCGGCCGGGGAAAGGTCGTCGCCGACACCGGTGTGGCGGAGTTGCTCGCGTCCCGCTCCGGCGGCCGGGTCATCGTGAGAACCTCCGCCGCCACGCACGCCGAGGCCGTACTGCGGCGCGCCGGGGCGACCGTGGTGACCGCGGGCGACGAGACCCTCGGCGTCTCGGGACTGGCCGACGAGCAGGTGGTGGCCGTCCTGACCGGCAGTGCGGTGCCCTTCTCCGCGGTGTCCGCGGACCGCGTGACGCTGGAGCACGCGTACATGGAACTCACCCGCGACGCCGTCGAGTACCGCGGCGCACCTGCCGAGGACGGCGCGCGATGACCCGTACGAAGACGTTCGCCCGACTGATCCACGCCGAGTGGACCAAATTCCGTACGGTACGGGGCTGGGTGCTCGGCATCGTCGCCGCGGCGCTCGCGACGGTCGTGGTCGGACTGCTGGGCACGGCCGCTCCGGGAGGGTCGGGTCCCTCGGGCCACGCCACCGGGTTCCCCACCGGACCGGGTGGGGAGGCCGTCAACGACAGCTTCTACTTCGTCCACCGGACCCTCGACGGAGACGGCGGCATCACCGTCCCCGTGGTCTCGCTGACCGGACGCACCGAGGACGGGCGCGGGCGGAACACGGAGGGAAGCGCCCAGCCGTGGGCCAAGGCGGGCATCATCGTCAAGCAGGACCTCGTCCAGGGTTCCCGCTACGCCGCGGTCATGCTCACCGGCGGCCACGGCGTCCGGATGCAGTACGACTACACCCAGGACCGTGCCGCACCCGTCGCCACCCCCGGGCCGGCCCCGCGATGGCTGCGGCTCGTCCGCGACGGCGACACGCTCACCGGTTCCGTCTCCGCCGACGGCACGCACTGGAACCAGGTCGGCACCATCCGCCTGGCAGGGCTCAGGGGCACGGTGCAGGCCGGACTGTTCGCGGCCTCTCCACAAGCCAGGCAGGAGACCGCCGTCGGTGTCGGCTTCGGCCCCGCCGTGGCCACCGGCACCTTCGGCCGTCCCGTCCTCCAGGGCACCTGGTCACCCACCCCCTGGCGAGGCACCCAGGTGGGCGGCGACGCCGGCACGTCCGGCAGCTACTCGAACGGCTTGAAAGGCGGCTTCACCGAGTCCGGCGGCACCTTCACGGTGACCGGCGCCGGCGACATCGCCCCCGTGGTGGGCGGCCCGGCCATGGGACCCGCGTACTCCCTGGAGAACTTCCTCGTCGGCGGCTTCGCCGGGCTGATCGTGGTGATCGCCGTCAGCACGGTGTTCGTCACCGGCGAGTACCGGCGCGCCCTCATCCGCACGACCCTCGCCGCGCACCCGGCTCGCGGCCGCGTCCTCACGGCCAAGGCCCTCACGATGGCCGCCACGGCCTTCGCCGCCGGTCTCGCCGCTGCCGCCCTGGTCGTTCCGCTCGGCGAACGAGGCGCCGAGGGCCGAGGCTTCCGCGTCTTCCCCGTCGACACGGCGACCGAACTCCGCGTCACCGTCGGCACGGCCCTCCTCTTCGCGGCCACCGCCGTCCTCGCGCTCTCCCTCGGTGCCCTCCTGCGCCGCGCCGCCACCACCGTCGCCGCCGTCATCGCCTCGATGGTCCTGCCGTACCTCCTCGCCACCTCCGCCGTCCTTCCCGCCGGCGCCTCCGATTGGCTCCTCCGCGTCACCCCCGCCGCAGGCTTCGCCATCCAGCAGACCCTCCCTCGATACCCCCAGGTCCTCACCGTGTACGAGCCCTCCACCGGCTACCCCCCACTCGCCCCCTGGACCGGTCTCACCGTCCTGTGCGCCTACGCCGCACTCGCCTTCGCCCTGGCCTTCACCCGGCTCCGCAGGAGTGATGTATGAAGCACACCCTCCACGCCGAGTGGACGAAGCTCCGTGCCGGCTCCGGCGCACTCCCGCTCCTCCTCCTCGCCCTCCTGCTCACCGTCGCAACCGGCGCCGCCACCGCCGCAACCGTCACCTGCCCTGCCCCCGGCTGCGGCGAAGACCCCGTCCGCCTCTCCCTCACCGGCATCGTCGTCGGCCAAGCCGTCGTCGCCATCGCCGCCGTCCTCACCGTCACCACCGAGTACTCCACCGGCCTCATCCACACCACACTCACCGCCGTCCCCCGCCGCCTCACCGCCTTCACCGCCAAAGCCACCGCCGTCACCGCAGCCGTACTGACCACCGGAACCCTCGCCGTCCTCGCCACCCTCCTCGCCGGCCGCTCCATACTCCCGGGCAACGGCTTCACCCCGGAGAACGGCTTCGGCCCCCTCTCCCTCGCCGACGAACCGACTCTCCGCGCGGCCGCAGGCTCCGTCCTCTACCTCGCCCTGATCGCCCTCCTGAGCCTCGGCGTCGCGACCGCGGTCCGCGAAGGAGCCACCGCCATCGGCATCGTCCTGGCCCTCCTCTACCTCTTCCCCGTCGTCGCCCAAGTCGTCAACGACCCCGACCTGCAACGCCACCTCCAACAGCTCTCCCCCATGTCCGCCGGCCTCGCCGTCCAATCCACCACCGACCTGGACCACCTCCCCATCGGCCCCTGGCACGGCCTCGGCGTCCTCGCGGCCTGGTCGGCAACGGCCCTCCTCGCCGGCGGCTTCCTCCTGTGCCGTCGCGATGCCTAGGTGCATCGATCGCAGGATTCGTCCGCCCGGCTCGGTGGAGCCGTGCAGGCGACCGGATCTGACGATCCATTCGGCGAGCGTTCCGGGCCGTCGACGGATCTGCTGCGGCTCCGTCGTGGATCAAGAACGAGACCGGCAGTCCGTCACACTCCGTATGTCTGGGGGGTCATACGTGACGGTGAGTAGGTCATCTCCGTGGGACGCCACGCCGGCGACTCCGGAGAGCTCCGCCGACGGCGACGCCGCGGGGCGAACGCCGTACCTCGCGGAGTGCGTCCCCGGCTCGCTCGGGCAGCGGCTCGACGGAGTGCCGGACGTCGAACGTCGGCGCGGGGTAAGGGAGTCCGGGTGGAGGGACGGCACCGAGGCGGCGGCCTTCCTGCCGCGTGCGGGCCGTCCGCCGTCCGGAATGCCGTCCCGTCCTCACCGGACGTTCGGTCACGCGGTGCAGTCGTGCCCGCCGCACCGCTGGTCTGCTCTCAGTACCCCGGTTGAGCGGTTGCGAAAGGCGTACGAGTATGGAAGGAGGCAGCTCCATGCGGAACGGAACCGTTCGATACGGCTGAGAAGTTGTCTCATCAACGATCTTTCTCTCCCTTGTGCGAAGGGCAGCTCCCTGAGCCGGATCAGTCTCCGGAGAGCGATATGACGATCAAGAACGTGCAGTTCACCTGCCCGAAGTGCGGCGAGGAGTCGATGTACGCCGTGCAGACGAACGGTGAGGTGGCCGAGCAGTCGGGTCTGGCCTTGCACCAGAACCTGTGGAACCTGAAGAGGCCGGAGGTCCCCTACAAGAACAGTCCGAACCGTGACGCGTGGGGCCCGCTGGTCCCGCAGGGCATCGTCGTCCACTACACCCAGGGCAGGTACGAGGGCGCCATCGGCCACTTCCAGAACGCCGCTTCCAAGGTCTCGGCGCACTTCATCGTGGCCAGGGACGGTCGGCGCGTCCAGATGGTCCCGCTGCCGGACCCCGACACCGCAGGCCCCCGGGACGGGCGGTACACGGCCTGGCACTGCAAGGGAGGAAACACCCGGTACTTCGGCATCGAGCACGAGTTCGGGTACCCGGGGGCCACGTATCCCGCCGACTGGACCGAGGAGATGATGGATTCCTCGGCGGAGCTGTCGGCGTACCTCTGCGCCCTGTACGGCATCCCGATCGAGGTGCCGCTCGCCCCGGACGAGCGTGACTGGTTCACGGGCTTCGGCGGGCACTACAACGTACCCGGCAACAGCCACACCGACCCGGGGCCGTACTTCCCGTGGGAGTACTACATCAACCGCGTGGAGTACTACTCGAGCCGCATGGCCGAGGCTCCGTCCGGTCCCGCCCTCGCGTCCGGGAAACCGCTCCAGACGGTGCAGGGGTCCGGAGCGCCCGTGTACCAGACGCTGTAACCGGCGTACGAGGTGACGCCCCATGATGGCCTCCACAGTGACCGCGCTCACCGCCTGCTCGGTCGCCCCCGGCCGCGTCGACCTGTTCGTCGGCGACGCCGACGGCGGCGTATGGCACAGGACGCGCACGACATCCTCCGACGCGGTCCGAGGCCAGTGGGGCGCGTGGCACTCGCTCGGCCGGCCGTGGCCGTCCCCCGGAGCGCCGGAGCACGCCGGCTGGCTCACCGCGGTGCGTTCCGGCCCCGGCCGGATCGAGCTCCTGGCTCTGGACGCCGGTCGCGGGTCGAAGCACAGGCTCTTCGCGGCGGCCCGTGACGAGACCCGCGACACGCTCCGTGAAGAGGCCGAGGCCGAGGCGGCCGTCGGTGCCGAGCCCGGTCGCGGAGCCGGTGACGTCGTCGACGATGCCCTCGGTGACGTGTCCGGCCACGGCTGGACCCCGTGGACGTCCCCCGACCCGCTCGCGGCGGAGCCGTCGCCGACGGATCCGATCCTCGCGGACGAGCAGCTGAAGCTCCTCGGCAGGCAGCTCTCCGAGGGACGACGGTCCGACGCGGACCCCCGTCCCACCGGCTTCACCGCGACGCAAGGTCACTTCTTCGCCGTCGCCGGTCGCAGACTGTGGCACAGGCCGCGGACCGAGCCCTCCCGGTGGGAGGACCTCGGCGGCGACCTCACCACCGACGACGCGGCCGCCCCTCACCTCGCCGCCGTCGGCGACGAGGCCGGGCCCACCCATGTGTTCGGGGTCTGGGCCGGTACGGCCCTGATGCACCGGCAGCTCGACCGCACCTGGTCCGACTGGCAGCTCATCGACATCTGGGCCGACGTGCGGGGCTACCAGGCGCTGCGCCCCGACGACCTCGTGGCGCTGACCGTCCACGGGACCGGACTGCGCGAGCGGGTACGCGCCGACGGCGTGGTGGAAGTCGTCGCCGCACGGGCCGACGCACGGCTCGTCGTGGAGTTCCCGCCGCAGCACATCGCCGAGACCGTCTCGGCGGCGGGCACGACCAGCCAGGCACGGATCGCGGGACCCTCACGGCTGGCCTTCGCCATCGGCAAGGCGGCCGTACCGCTCACGGTCGACGGCGTACTGACCGCCATGGGAAAACTGCCCCTGGCCGCGACGCCCGCGACGGCGGGAGCGGAGGCCGCCCGGCTCGAACTGCCCTGGCGCCTGCTCCTGCAGCTGCCGAACGGCGCCCACTGCACCCACCACGCGCTGCCCGCCGTCGGCCACGACGGCACCACCGAGCTGTGGCACAGCCGGATCACGCGCCCCGACGGGGCCGACGCACTGCGAGTGAGGCCCGTCAAGGCGCTCCCGGACGAGCCGGCCCTCGCCACGCCGCTCGGCCGTCACACGGCGAAGATCGCCGCCCTCGGGGTGCAGTCCGCCGATCCGCCCGTGAAGGTCGACCGGCTCGTCCTCAGCGCGTTCGGCGCCTGGTTCGACGCCTCCGCCTCCTGGCCCGAACTGGACTGGAGCCACCAGGCCGCGATGGGCCGCGACTACTACGTCCGCGTGCTCACCCGGGGCGCGCTCTTCCCCTTCGGACACCGGGCCGCCTTCATCGAGGTCACCGAGCGCCGGTTCGACCGGCAGTCCCCGGCCGTGGCGGCGCTGCGCACGACCCGCACGCTGCTCGTCACCGAGCCGACGCGGAGTTACGGGATCGGCGACGGCTCCGGCAAGGCGTACGAGCGTGCCTTCCCCTTCCAGGAGGTGTCCGTCGAGCCCCGGCAGCTGACGGACCTGGACGCCGCGGAGTGGCTGCCCTGCAAGGCGTTCTGGCCCACCCGGGCGGGAGCGGCCGTCGAGTTCACCGTACGCGCGCGGGCGGACCGCGAGGTCGTCGAATTCCGGCTGCCGATGCTGTTCGTCGACGACGCGGCCCTCGGCACCTCCCACGCCGCCTCGCTCGATCCCGAGTACGCCCGTGGCCCGCGCTCGGCCGATGGCCCGCGCTCGGCCGACGAGCGCGCCACGGGACACCCGACGCGGGACATCGGCCGCAGGATCGCGCTCGCCATGAAGACCGCGACCCAGCCGCTCGAAGGCGCGGTCCAGGAAGTACGGTCGATGTCCTTCGGCGGCGTCGGTACCACCCTCGCCGCCACCGGCGTCGGATTCCACCCCCGTGTGACCCGCATGGAGGTCGCGCTGCCGGCGGTGCGCCAGCTGATCGGATCGTCGCCGACGGTGCCGGTCGAGTTCTCGAAGGCGTTCCTGACGGCCTCGGGCAGCCAGCGGCCCGAGGTGCTGCTCGCCCTCCTGGAGCCGAAGGTCGTCGACTTCGCCGCGTCCGGGGCGCGCACGGGCATGGTGGCCGCGCCGAACATGGCCGTCACCGAGATCTCCCGGCTGGCCGGACCGATCGCCGGCGGCCCCTTCCCGCCGAGGCCGCAGGACATGTTCGCCGAGGACGCCAGACTCTTCGGCGTCATCTCGCTCCGCCGCATCGTGTCCGTCATCACCTCGCGGCCGGAGATCACATGGTCCGATGCGGTCGGCGCGCCGTCCGCGAAACTGACGTGGAGCGAGGCGCTGACGACGGAGGTCGAACCCTTCCACCCGAAGACGCCCACGTCCAAGGTCTTCCTGGAGGTCCTCTCCCAGGTCGTCGACGGTCGGCCCCGGCTGCGCACGACCGGTGAGGTCACGGACTTCACGCTGGAGATCCCGACCCGCGCCTCCGCCCTCGTCGTCCTCACCTTCAAGAAGGTCCGCTTCACCGGCAACTCCGGAGAGAACCCCTCCCTGACCTTCGAGCTCGCGGACGCACGGCTCGCCGGGAAACTGAACTTCGTCAAGACCCTGGCGGAGAAGATTCCGCAGGCGGGGCGCGGCGGGCCGAGCGTCGAGATCTCGGCGGTCCAGATCAGGGCCACGTACACGATCGCCGTGCCCACCCTCGGCATGGGCGTCTTCACCGTGCAGAACCTGGCCATCCGCATCGGCCTCACCCTCTCCCTCGAACAGCGGCCCATCGAGATCGATTTCGCCTTCGCCACACGGGAACGGCCCTTCCTCGTGACCGTCAGCGGGTTCGGAGGCGGCGGCTATCTGGAGCTCGGTGTGAGCGCCGGCGGCTCCGACGGCGGATTGCAGCGGTTCGTCGGCGGCATCGAGTTCGGCGCCAGCGTCGCCATGAACTTCGGCGTCGCGGCCGGCGAGGTCCACGTCTTCGGCGGTGTCGTCTTCGTCAAGACGGGCAGCACGATCGAGATCACCGGCTATCTGCGGATCGGCGGCAGCGTCTCCGTACTGGGCCTGATCCGGGTCTCCGTGGAGCTGACGCTCAGCCTCACCTACAACGTGGAGCGCAACGAGCTGCACGGCTCCGCCAGGCTCGTGATCACCGTCGACCTCACCTTCTGGTCCACCTCCGTCACCCTCGAATGCCACAAGAGCTTCAAGGGCCCCAGCCTCGTCGCCGACCCCCGGCACGCCCTGACGGCGTTCGGCGAGGCGCCGCAGCTTTCCGAGGAAGCGGCGCTGTCGACCTCGACCGTCGACGCCGCGCTCGGCCCCCAGGGTTCTTCGTTCCCGTGGCAGACGTACTGCCGGGCCTTTGCGAAGGAGTGACCCATGCCGGCCAACGACCTGCGGCGACAGTTCGTCTGGACCCCGATCCCGGCCGGGCGGGTCGCCCCCGTCCCGGGACACTCCACCCCGATGGCCCTGCTGTCCGTCCTCCTCACCCCCCGGCTGATCGGCCCCCCGGGAGAGCGGAAGCTGTCGGACTTCGGCATGCAGACCTGGCCCGAACGGCTCGCCGCCCTCCGGTTCGACGTCTTCCGCGGAGCGCAGCCCGTCACCTCCTACCAGGTCCCGCACCTCACCATCGAGCAGAAAGAGGTCCGCTTCACCACCGCCCGCCAACTCTCCGCCTGGAAGGCGCTGTTCACCGGCGCCTCACCGGTGATCCCGTACCGGACGACCTCCTACGACGAACGTGACGTCCGCGTGTTCCCGGCCTCCGAGGCCGCCGCCGAGGTACGCCAGGCGTACACGGCCACGGCCCGTGTCCACCTCGACCACGACGGCGCGGCCCCCGAGACCGACCCCGAGCTGCGAGCGGCGCTGAGCCGGGTGAGCGCGATGTGGCAGGCGCGACTCGTCCCTCTGGACGGCACGGCGGAACGCGACCCGTCCGCACCCCGGTCGGCGCTCGCCCAGGCGTATGCCTTCTACCAGCGCGACTCCGACACCGTCACGATGCTGCCGCCGCAGACCGCCGCGCCCGTGCACGAGTTCCACGAGACCGTCTCCCGCCTCGCCGACCACCCCCTCCTCCTCCGCGCGCTCGGATTGCTGATCGACCTTGCCGTGGACCCGGCCTCGCTGACCGATGGCGCGGGCGCGAAGGAGTTGCGTGTCGTCCCGCATTGGCCGAATCCCGACGGCTCGGCGCCGTCCGGCTGGTCCCACGCCACCCAGGACGACCTGTCCCCGAAGACCGCCTACCTCCTGGACGGGAAACGCTTCGTCACCGCGTCACTGCCCGGACCCGCGGCCACCGAACTCAAGCGCGGCATGCTGCCCCTGGCCGGAACCGGCGTGGCGGCCCCCGGCGGGAACAACGGCGCGCGGTACGAGGTGATGCCCTTCGACGTCGACGGCGCCGCCCTGCGCATGGTCGGCGTCGCCGAGTCGGACCGCGCCCGGACGGCCTCGCAGGACCGCGCCGACGTCGGCACGCTGCCCGCCCTGCGGTCGATGGGCTTCGCCCTCGTCGAGCGGGACCGCGCCCAGGAACACGACAGGCAGCTCCGGCGGGCCGCCCAGCGAGCCACGGCCGGCGGCCTCACCTCCCAGCCGGTGACGGCGGATTCGCTGCTCGGCGGCTACCGGGTGGACGTCTTCGACGTGAAGAGGAGGCAGTGGTACCCCCTCTGCCGCAGGCGCGTCCGCTACAAGATCGGCGACGTGACGATCGGGCAGGACGCGTCCGGCGGCAGCGGCCCCGCCGGCCTCGTCGAGGAGGGATTCGTACGCCCTGAAGCGTTGACGACCGGTTCCGGGGCGCAGGACGCCCTGTACATCCACCAGATCGTGATGCGCTTCGACGGCTGGAGTCCGGTCGCGGAGCGACCCGAGCGGATCGTCGACACGGGGGACGAGATGCCGGTGGCGGCCGACCCGCCCCCCTTCGACGCAGTGGTCGAAGCCGACCCGGGATCGCTGCCCCGCCTGCGTTTCGGCCGCGACTACCGCCTCCGCGTACGGATCGCCGACCTCGCCGGAGGAGGACTGCGCGCCGACGAGGCCGGGCCCGAAGAGGAACGGACGAACGTCTTCCGGCACCACCGCTTCGAGCCCCTCCCACCCCCGGAAATCGTCCCCACCCGCAAACTCGCCGACGGCGAGACCCTGGACCTGATGGTCATCCGCAGCGACCGGGACACGACGGTGGAGGCGTACGCGGCGGCCCACGGCCACCGGGCCTTCGACCTCCGCCACCTCCTCGCCCCCGCCTGCTCCCTCGAACTGGCCCTCCAGCACGAGCGCACCTTCGACGCCGCCCTCGGCCCCGACGTACCGACCGCCAAGGTGGAGGAGCTCTTCAAGGTCGCCAAACGCGCCGACCGCGCCCTCTCCGACATCGCCGGCGCGGTCGTCGTCGGAACGGAGACCGGCTCCACCCTCCCCGCCCCGTACGTCGTCCTCCCCGAGACGGGCGTCTCCCCGCCCTGGCTCCCCGACCCGGCCACCACGCACCTCGCCCTGAACCCGCGCCGCAGGCCCATCGACCCCGAATCCGGAAAGCACGGAACGGTCGTGGGCGACAAGAGGACCGGCCTGTGGCAGGGCACCTGGCCGGCGTACGCGCCGATCTCGCTCCGGCTCGTCGGCGGCCCCAGCGGCTGCACCCTGACCCGCTCCTCGGACCAGCGCACGTTCACCGTCGCGCTCGGCCCCGCCGAAGAGGTCACGTTCGACATCCCCTCCTGCCCCGGCACCCGCAGCGTCCAGCTGTTCGGCATCGTCACCTGGCTGGGCATCGACCCCACCGACCCCGCCTCGTTCCAGCCCATCGTCGAGGGCCGCAACCGCCTCGTCACACCGCCGCGCACCGTCAGGCTCGTCCACGCCGTGCAGCGCCCCCTCGCGATCCCCTCCGGCCTGCTCGCCGCCCGCCGGACCACCGGTGACACCAGCGCACTGCTGCGCACCGACGACCTGCGCGTCCACATCGCCAGCACCGGCCGGCTGGACCTGCGCGCGGAGTGGACCGACCACGAGGACCTCCCGCCGCAGAAGCCGACGGAGCGCCGGCAGACCGCGATCCTCGGCTCGTACGACGTCCAGCGCGCCCCCCAGCACGAGGCGTTCCCCACCATCCGCCAGGAGTTCGGCGACACACGCCGTCGGCACGTCACGTACCGCGCCACCGCCGTCTCCCGCTTCCAGGACGTCTTCCCCCGTGCCACCGCGGCCGACCCGCAGGCCTGCCTGAGCGAGGGCGTCCTGGAGGTCACGGACGTGCCGAGCTCCGCCCGGCCGCCCGAGCCCAAGGTCCTCCACACCGTGCCGACGTTCCGCTGGACCCGTTCGCACGACGGCCAGAAAACGCTGACCCGGTGGCGCTACGGAGGCGGCCTGCGGGTCCTGCTCGAACGGCCCTGGTACGTCTCCGGGGACGACGAACGCCTCGCCGTCCTCACCTGGCCCAGTCCCTCCGCCCCCGCCGACGTGCTGCGGTACGTCAGCGTCGCGGGCCGCGACCCGATCTGGACCACCGGCGCCCCGCCCCCCGTCCTCAGCCGGAGCGACGTCGTCGCTCCGCGCGCCGACCGGGCGGACCTACCGGAACTGGAACGGGCACTCGACGTGATCGCGTACCCCGTCCGCTTCGACGAGGAGGCCGACCGCTGGTACGCCGACATCGACCTGTCCCCGCTCGTCGCCGCCTCCTACTTCCCCTTCGTCCGGCTGGCCCTGGCCCGCTATCAGGCCCACACCGTCGACGGTGTGCCCACCCTGTCCTCCTCGGTGCGGACGGAGCCCGTCCAACTCCCGCCCCACCGCCGCCTCGTCGTCACCCGCACGACGGGACGGGCCACCGTCCTCGTCGACGGCCTCGGCCCGGCCGGTCCCCGGTCGAACCTCGTCCGCAGCGAACTCCAGGTCAGGTCCGACCCGGCCGCCGACGGCGGCGCCGGCTGGAACACCGTCTTCCGGACCTCCGGGACCCTCGGCCAGTCCCGCGACCTCGACCTCCCCGCCACCGGGGACCGCCCCCAGCGCATCGTCGTCCAGGAGTACGAGACACATCCGCCCGCCACGAACGACACGGGATCCGCCGTCGACGGCCCGGGGCGGCTGGTCTACGCCGACATCATCCCCCTCGGAGCGTGGTGACCATGGTCGACCCGGTCTTTCAGATGTTCCCCAAGGAGGGGCCGCTGCGACTCACCGTGGGATCGCCACCCAGCACTCCGGTCGCCTTCCGGGTCGGCGCCCAGTTGACGAGCATGTTCCTTCGCGTCATCGCCATCGGGAAGGAGTGCGCGCCATCCGGGGAACCGGACCCGGTCGCCATCGAACTGCGCGTGGGAATCGGGGATTTCGCGCTGGTGCCGCGCGAACCCGACACCGTGACGATCGGCGACGATTTCGGCGTACCGGTTGCCACGGCCTCCTGGTCCCCCGAGCTCCGGGGCATCGTCCTGGTCAGGATGGACATCACCAAACCGTCCGACCTGCCCTGGCACCTGCGGATCAGGAACAAGGCGCCGGTGGACCTCGACTTCGTCTGGGTGGCCTCGGACCTCGAGGAGGACACCCGTCAACCGCGGCTCTTGATGGACCTGTTCCACGGCCGCCAGGCAATCCCCGGAGCTCCCGTCGACGACATCGTCGTGAACGTGGCCAACGGGGGCACGGGAGACCTCGTCATCGACACCCCGGCGGGCACCGACCTCGGAAACGGCTTCGTCTTGGACGAGTTGACACCTACCGTCCCGCCCAACGGATGCGGGCACCTCACCATCAATGCCCCCCGCGTCGAGCACGCCCCCTTCGGCGCCGGAGGTCACTCCACCGACTTCACCCTGGAGGCCAACACCCACGACGAGCAGCAGCGGACGCTCCACCTCAGCGTCTCCGGAAAGTTCGGCAAGGAGAAGGAGAAGGACCACAAGGACAAGGAGGGGAAGGACAGCAAGGACAAGGAGCACAAGGACACGCCGATCGAGCTGATGATGGCGGGCGACCTGCTCCCGCAGCCGCTCGCTCCCGTCTTCTCCTGGGCCGGTGCCGCGCCCCGGCCCGAGCACTTCATCCCACCGGAACTGCGCCCCGACACAGCGACGAGCGCACTCGCCCACGAGGACCCGGCGCCGTAGCGCGGCGGCGGTCGCCATGTGGCTGGTGCTCTGCGACGCCGGGGACCGGGCGGCCCACTGGGCCGCCGCCGGGCTGCGCGAAAGGGGCCTCGACCCGGTGGAGGTCGTCGACGCCGGGACGCTGACCCGCACCGTACGCTCCACGCACCGGATCGAGGAGGAACAGGACGCGGGACGGGACACCACCGCGTCGGACCGGACCGGCGACGATGCCGCCGATGGCGATCGGGCGAGCTTCGAGCTCACCCTGCCCGGCGCCCGCGGCTTCGCGAGCGACGTCGTCCACGGCGTGCTCAACCGGCTCACCCACGCACCTCTGGACCACCTCCGCTTCGCCTCCCCGGCCGACACGTCCTACGCGGCGGCGGAATGGGACGCGCTCGTCCTCAGCTGGCTCCAGTGCCTCGCTCCCGTGACGGTCAACCGCCCGAGCCCCCTCGGGCTGTCCGGCACCCTCCGCTCGCCCGCCGAGTGGACCGTGCTCGCCGCCGCCGCGGGACTGGCGGTGCAGCCGCTGAAGCTGACGGACGACACCGCACACGTACGGCCTACGGACCGGCCGCCCACCCGTACCCTGCTCGTCCTCGGCGACGACGTCCACGGCGTCCACGGCGACGACGTCCACGGCGGCGAAGCTCTCGACGGCCTCTCCCCGGCCTGCCTCCGCCTCGCCCGCAGCGCGGGAGCCGACCTCCTGGGCATCCACCTGGAGCCCGATGCCGACGCTCTGCACGGCGCGCGATTCGCGGGGGCGACGTTGGTGCCCGACCTGCGGATCGCGGGCGTCCCGATGCTCGACGGCCTCCACGCGTACCTGACCCGGCTGCCGGCGAGGCCGCGGTGATCATCGTCTGCGGCATCGCGAGCGAGCGCCCGATCGCCCTCGTCACCGACGCGCTGCGACGCCGGGGCCTGCCGTACGCCGTGCTGCACCAGCGCCGCTTCACGGACACCCCGCTCGACATCCGTGTCGACGGCTCGGGCGTGCACGGGCACGTGAGCTGCGAAGGCCGGAACGTCCCCTGCGCCGACGTCACCGGCATCTACGCCCGGCTCATGGACTGGCGGATGCTGCCGGAGGCACACGGGGCCGACGAGCAGACGCTGCGGCACTGCCAGGCCTGGCACGAGGCCCTCGGCACCTGGATCGAGATCGCGCCGGGACGCGTGATGAACCGCGCCTCCGCGGCGGCGACCAACCGCTCCAAGCCCTACCAGGCCCAACTGATCCGCCGTGCCGGGTTCCGCGTCCCGGAGACCCTCGTCACCGACGACCCCGACCTCGCCCTGGCCTTCCGCGACCGGCACGGCCGGGTCGTCTACAAGTCGATCAGCGCGGTGCGCTCGATCGTACGGCTCCTCGACGACGACGCAGCCGCCCGGCTCCCGCGGATCCGCTCGTGCCCCGTCCAGTTCCAGCGCTACGTCCCCGGCGTCAACATCCGCGTGCACGTCGTCGCGGGCGAGGTCTTCGCCACCCGCGTCGAGACCGACCAAGTGGACTACCGCTACGCCGGCCGGTACGGCGGCCGCACCGACCTCACGCCATGGACCCCGCCCCGCGATCTGGCGCAGCGCTGCGCGGACCTCGCCGACGCGCTGGGCCTCGTCCTCGCCGGCATCGACCTGGTCCTCACGGACGACGGCGAGTTCTTCTGCTTCGAGGTCAACCCCAGCCCCGCCTACAGCTTCTACGAGGACCACACGGCGCAGCCGATCTCCGACGCGATTGCGCGGGCCCTGCTCGGACGATGACGATGACGATGGTGACGACAACGACAACGACAACGGCGAAGGCGAAATGCGACCGGAGCGTGCACGGGCGCTGAGTGGGGAACCTCAGTCCACCCGCACCGCGTGCACCGAGGCGAAGCCCAGCAAGCCGGTGGCGGTCCTCGACGGGTCCTCGAGTTGGGGCGAGTGCCCGAGACCGGGCAGCAAGGCGACCTCGGCGCCCGGGACGGCGCTGTAGGCGGAGGCCGATGAGGAGCGCCAGCGGCGGTCGTCCTCGCCGAAGAGCACCAGGAGCGGCTTGCCCACCACCGTCAGGCGATCGGGTAGGGCCTGCTGTTCCAGGTAGGAGCGGGTGGCCCCCATCGACGCGGTGAGTGAGTGACAGGTCATGGCGCGCACGTCGTCCAGGAGCTCTTCCGGGATGCGGTAGCCCACGCGGCTGAACGCGGTGCTTGCGAACAGGCGGAGCTGTTCGTCGGTCGGCGGCCACTGCGAGGGGTCGATGGGGGAGGACGAGGAGGCGATGAAGGCGTCCAGGCCGGGGCCGGTGTCGAGGAGTGCGAGGGAGGTCACCAGGTCGGGGCGTTGTTCGGCGAGGGAGGTGGCGACGGTGCCGCCGCTGGAGTGGCCGACGACCAGGGCGTGTGCGATGCCGAGCCGGTCGAGTACCGCGCCGGCTCGGCGTGCCTGGTCCGGGATCGCGTAGCTGCTGTCGGCGGGTTTGGCCGACCGGCCGTGCCCCAGCAGGTCGAGCCGGATGACGCGGTGAGATCCGGTGAGCAGGGGAACCAGCGGGTCCCACGAGCGGGTCGAGGATGCGGACCCGTGGATGAGCAGGAGGGCGGGGGCGTCGCGGGGGCCGTCCTGGCACACGTGGATGTGGCCGTCGTCCGGCGGCAGGGGCGAACGGGCCGAACGGGCCGAACTCTCTTTGGCCTCGGTGTCGTTGTACGTGTCCGGGGCGCTGTCGGAAGCAGTCATGAGCCCACTGTCCCCGGCGTACGGGGCCGGAGGATTGGACGATTGTTCCGCTCGGTCGGGGCACCTAGCATGGGGCGATGCGGAAGTTCGTGCGCGGTTCGGCCACGTGGGGCGTGGAGCGCCCGCAGCGGCCCAGCCGGGTGGACGGTGTCACGATGGCCGGGTTCCACGTCCCTGACCTGGACACGCTCCGGATCGTTCCGCACCCGGCCGTGACGCTGCTCCTGGAGTTCGGTGACGGCTCGCCGGTCCTGGCCGGTGCCTCCGGGGGGCAACAGCGGGGAAGTGTCGTCGCGGGGCCGGGGCTCGGGTCCGGAGGTGCGGTCCGGGCGCGAGGAGAGAACGTCGAGTGCGTGCAGGTGCGCCTGTCGCCGGTGGTCGCACGGGCGGTTCTGGGCGTTTCCGTCGCCGAACTCGACGGTGCCGTCGTGTCCTTGGGGGATCTGTGGGGCCGGGAGGCGTCCCGGATCCGCGAGCGGCTCGGCGATGCCACGTCCTGGCAGGAGCGCTTCGCGCTGACGGACGCGCTGCTCGCCCGTCGGCATGAGGCGGGGCCGCCGGTGGACCCGGAGGTGGCCTGGGCCTGGCACCGAATCGTCGGCACCCGTGGGCTGACCCGGGTGGAGGGGCTGGCCGCCGAGGTCGGGTGGAGCCGCAAGCGGCTCTGGTCCCGGTTCCGCTCGCAGCTCGGCCTGCCACCCAAGCGCGCCGTGAAGCTGGTCCGCTTCGACCACGCCGCCCACCTCCTGGTCGCGGGTGAAGGCGCTGCCCGAGTCGCGGCCGACACGGGTTACAGCGACCAGTCCCACCTGCACCGGGACGTCAAGGCGTTCACCGGGGCGACGCCCGCGGCCGTGGCCGACGAGCCGTTCCTCGCCGTCGACGACATCGCGTGGCCCGGCCGCTGAGCAGCCGCTCTCCTCACGTCTCGACGTCTGCCCTGCGCTCCGGCTCGATCCGCCGCACCCAGCACCGCCGGCATGGCCTGTATGGCGCACTGAGGTCTTCCGCTCGGGTGATCCCGGTGGCGCGAGGCCCGCGAGCACGGGTGTCTGGACGGAGGAAAGCGCGGCCGGAGAGCGGGAGAGCATGGAGCGGAAGCACGAGCGGCTGGCGACGTCCTGGGCCGCCGGGGTGGCGGGAGCGGTGTTCGCGATCCTGACGGCGACGGCGATCGTCCTGGTCCGCGTGGCCCTGCCGAGCGGCGCCGAAGGGGCCGGGGTGACCGTGGACGCAGGGCAGCGGGGTGCCGTGCGGACGGCGCTGGAGCTGGTCCCGTTCGCGGGGATCGCGTTCCTGTGGTTCATGGGTGCCCTGCGCGAGCAGGGGGGTGCGCGCGAGGACAGGTTCGTCTCCACGGTGTTCCTCGGCAGCGGTCTGGTCTTCGTGGCCACGCTGTTCGGCGCGGCGGCGGCGGCCTGGAGCGTGCTCGACGAGGGGGGAGCGGGTGGACAGGGCTCCTCCTTCGGCCGCGACGTCGCCTACGCCCTGCTGACCACCTACGCCATGCGGATGGCGGCGGTGTTCGTCATCACGACCTCGACCATCGGCCGTCGACTCGGCGTCCTGCCGCGCCCGCTCGTCGCCGTGGGCTACCTGGTAGGGCTGACGCTGCTCGTGGTGGGGGCGAACGTGCCCTGGTCGGAGCTGATCTTTCCGGCCTGGGTGCTGATGGTCAGCCTGAGCAGCCTGTGGGGCCGGCGTTCCGCCGCGTCGCGGCCCGCCGCCCCGGCCTGATCGGGACGCACCACTCACGCGCATCACTCGAACGGTCCGTTCCCCGTCGCTGTGGCCCTCGCGGCCGACGAGAGTGGCGCAGGGGGCCTGACCGGGCCATTGGAGAGGACCGATCCCGTGGTGAGCATTGCCGTCGATCTGAACCGCTGCCAGGGGTACGCGCAGTGCGCGTTCCTCGCTCCGGAGATCTTCACCATGCACGGCGACGAGGCGCTGCTGTACGACCCGGATGCCGACGAGGCGCAGCGCGACAAGCTGGCCCAGGCCGCCGCGGCCTGCCCCGTACAGGCGATCCTCGTCGATGCCGTGGACGAGCCCGCCGAGGGGGTGTCCGATGCTCGGTGACGGAGCCTTGGCGCAGCTCAAACGCGAGGGCCGCATCGTCGTCGTCGGCGCCTCGCTGGCAGGGCTGCGTGCTGCCGAGACCCTGCGCGCCAAGGGCTTCGCGGGGTCGTTGACCATGATCGGCGACGAACCCTGCGAACCGTACGACCGGCCGCCGCTGTCCAAGGGGGTGCTGCTGGGCAGGGCGCGCGCCGACCGGACCGCGCTGCCGCGGCTCCGATCGGTCGACGCGACATGGCGGCTCGGTGTTCCCGCGACCGGCCTGGACATGGCCGCGAGGAGGGTGAAGCTGGCCGACGGCGACGAGGTGCCGTACGACCGGCTGCTGATCGCCACCGGTGTCCGGGCGCGGCCGTGGCCGCGTGAGGAGGAGGCGGAACTCGACGGCGTCTTCGTGCTGCGGACCCGCGACGACGGCGCCGCGCTCGCCCGGCGGCTCGACGACGGACCCAAGCGGGTCCTCGTCATCGGGGGAGGGTTCGCCGGCTCGGAGGTCGCCTCCGCCTGCTGCGAACGCGGCCTGCCCGTCACCGTCGCCGAACGGGGCGCCGCACCCCTGGTCGGCGCACTCGGCGGGGTGGTCGCCGCGGTGGCCGCCGACCTCCAGCGCGAGCGCGGCGTGGACCTGCGGTGCGGGGTCATGGTGACCGCCCTGGAGGGCGACGCCTCGGGACGGGTGCGCGCCGCGCACCTGTCCGACGGCTCCACCGTGGAGACCGACGTCGTGGTCGTGTCGCTCGGCGCCCTCCGCAACACCGAATGGCTGAACGGTTCCGGGCTCGGGGCCGGCCCCCGCGGCATCGCCTGCGACGCCGGCTGCCGGGCCTTCGACATCCGCGGCATCGTCACCGACGACATCTACGCGGCGGGCGACGTCGCCCGCTGCCCCCACCCCCTGTTCGGCTACCAGTTCCTGTCGCTGGAGCACTGGGGCAACGCCGTCGCCCAGGCCGGTATCGCGGCGCACAACATGCTCAGCGAGAGCACCGACCGTCTGCCGCACATGGACGTGCCGGCCTTCTGGTCCTCCCAGTTCGGCGTCAACATCAAGTCGGTCGGCGTGCCGTCGATGGCGACGGAGATCCTGATCACGCAGGGCTCGCTGGAGAGCCGCCGGTTCATCGGCGTCTACGGATACCAGGGACGCGTCATCGGTGCCGTCTCCTTCGACCACGGCCGATGGCTGCCGTTCTACCAGGAACTCATCGAGAGCACGGCGCCGTTCCCGCCGCAGTTCCCCACGGTCGACCGGCACGCCGACGGACAACGGCCGTTGGACGCGGACTTCCCCGACCCCTCGGTCCCCAGCCACGGCCCCACCGTGACCCTCAGCGGATACTCGCCGGCCGACCGGCGGATGACCTTCACCCCCGCGCACTGACCCGCACGGCCACAAGGACCTGCCATGACGCAAACCCTGCTGCACCAGATCCTGGACTACGCCAACCGGGCCGACCCGTACCCGATCTACGAAGAGCTGCGGAAGACACCGGTCCACCACGAGGCCGACGGGCCGTACGTGATCAGCACCTACTACGAGATCCGCAGCCTTCTGCACGATCCGCGGATCAGCTCCGACGCCCGCAACCTGGCGTCCGGCAGCGCCGGCCCCCTGCCCGAAGCGGCACCCGAGGAGAGCGCCCTGCCGCCGGGCTTCCTCCGGCTCGACCCGCCGGAACACGACCGGATGCGGCGCATGACGAACCGGCACTTCGGCCCGCCGCACTCCCCCCACCGGGTCGACGGCATGCGCCCGGAACTCCACGACATCGTCGCCGGCCTCATCGACGGCCTCGGCGACCCGGGCCGGATCGACCTGGTGGAGGAGTTCTCCTACCCGTTCCCGGTGACGGTGATCTGCAGGCTGCTCGGCGTGCCGCGCGAGGACGAAGCACGCTTCCACACCTGGGCGGACACCCTCGCCGCCAGCCTGGACCCCGACCCGGACGCCGATCCCGCCGAACGCGGCAAGGGCGGCAAGGACGCGCACGATGCCCGGATGCAGTTGGGCATGTACCTGGCCGGCCTGATCGAGGAGCGCCGCAAGAACCCCGGCGACGACATGCTCTCCCAGTTGGCGACGGCCAAGGGCCAGGACGGCCCGATGACCACGATGGAGCTGCTCAGCACCGCGGCCCTGCTCCTGATCGCGGGGCACGAGACCACGGTCAACCTCATCACCAACGGCATGCTGACCCTGCTGCGCAACCCCGACGTCCTCCAGCGCCTCAGGAACGAACCGCGCCTGGCCGTGCCCCTCGTCGAGGAACTCCTGCGCTTCGAGCCGCCGGTGCAACTGCTGCCCCAGCGCACCACGCTCGCCGACATCCAGGTCCGCGGCGTCACCATCCCCAAGGGCTCCACCCTCTGGCTGGTCCTCGCGTCCGGCAACCGCGACCCCCAGCGCTTCGAGAACCCGAACCGCTTCGACCCCGACCGGCGGGACGTCCAGCACCTCGGCCTCGGCAGCGGCATCCACAGCTGCTTCGGCGCACCCCTCGCCCGCTTGGAGGCCCAACTCGCCCTCTCGGAGCTGGCCCGCAGACTGGACAACCCGCGCCTGCTCGAAGACCCGCCCCCGTACCGCCAGAACGCCGTACTGCGCGGGCCGCGCCATCTGCGGATCGCCTGCGACGGGATCCGACCCTAGGCCCTGTCCGGAAAGCAGCGCCGTCAGCCCTTGCGGACCTCGCGCGGTGCGTGGCTGTAGTGGGCGTGGCCGCGTTCGACCGCGACGAAGGTCAGTCGCGTGTTGGCGAGCAGGGGTGAGAGGTCTCCGTCGACCACCCGCGTCGAACCGGAGAGGATCACCTCGCGGAGCGCGGGATGGTCGGCGACGGGGGCGAGTGAGGCGATGTCACCGCTGTTCTCCAGCTCAAGGCGCCGGAGGAGGGGGAGGCCGGAGACGAAGGCGATCGTGTCGGTCTTGGCGGCGAGCAGGGATACGTCCTCCAGCGCCGCGGCCCCGGTCAGCAGCTCGGGACGGGCGAGCCGGCCGTCGTAGAGGCGGAGTTCGCGGAGGGCCGGGAAGAGCGTGGCGCCCTCCATGTCGGTGACGTGCTTCCGCCCGGCTTCGAGCCGGAGCTTGTGCAGGGCCGGCTTCGGTCCGAGCGCGGAAAGGGACGCACCCTTCCACTCGGGCAGGACGAGGTCGTCGAGGGACGCCAGAAGGGGGAGGGACCGGGCCACGACGGGCCACGGGGCCTCCAGTTCCCGGAGTTCCGGCAGACCGGACAGGTCCAGCTCCCGGGTGGTGGTCGCGGGAAGGCGCAGCCGTACGAGTCCGGGGCAGCGCGAAACGGGGGAGAGGTCCGGGACGCCGCTCAGGACGCGGAGACTGCGCAGTCCGGGGACGCCGGGGAGGAAGGCGAGGTCGGTGGCGGGACCGGTCTTGCGGCGTGTGGGCGCTCCGATGACCAGCCCGTCGCAGGTGCCGTCCTCGAACCGCTCGGCATACGCGGGATCCCACGGTTCGTCGGTCACGAACATCTCGGACCACCCGTCGCGCCGTCGGGCGATCTTCATGCCTACTCCTCCGGGTAAGAAAAAAGGGGGGGTGGGGACGGAACGTCCCCACC
>NZ_JBHJQI010000093.1:0-31792 GCF_042262805.1 Streptomyces sp. NPDC056361 | reverse complement strand
CCCGGAAGGGGCCCGGCCGTCGCCGTACGTCGGGGGAGTGCGGTCAGCTCTTCCCGTCCCACTTGTAGACCGAGTAGATGTCCATGCAGGTCGCCTTGTCGTCGGCGCCCTCCGGCAGGTCGCCCGCCTTGGCCGTCGGCTTCTTGTACATGCTGCCCTCGCGCCAGTCGGCGCCGATGACCAGGGTGATGCCCTGCGCCTTGTCGTCGGCGCGGGCGGCCGAGTCGGGCAGGCCGAGCGCCTTGGCGACGGACAGGGCGTTCGCCTTGCCCTGGTCGCCGTCCGACTTGGGGTAGGTGACCACGGTGTCCTTGCGGCCCCCGCCCTCGCGGGAGGCCTCGGCACGGGTGAAGCCCTTGCCCTGGAGGACCTGGGCCAGATCGCCCGCCCGGCCCTCGACGGCCGACTGGTCGCCGTCGCCGCTGGTGCCGTTGACGACGGTCACGTCGAAGGCGCCGGGCGCCTCGGCGGGCGTCTTCGGCTTCGCCGACGCGGTCGACTTCGGCTTCGTCTTGCTGCCGGCCGGATCGCCGTTCTTGTCCATGGCGACGTCGTCGCGGAGCATCGACCACATCTTGTCCGCGGACGCCGGCACCATCTGGAGCCACGCATCCGGGTTCGGCGGGTAGGGCGCCGTCGGCACCGTCGCCGTCGTGAGGCGGTCGATCTTCACGTTCTTCAGCTGCATCGACAGGTCGAACAGCTTCTTCACCGTGTCGAGGTCGTCCGAGACCTGGAGCGCCTTGGTGGCGGTCTCGGCAAGCCCCATCAGCCGCCCGGTGTCGGTCCAGGCGTTCTGCCCCTGGAGCTTCTTCATCAGCCCGTTCATGTACATGTGCTGGGCCTTGGCGCGGTTCTGGTCGCTGCCGAACGCGTGCCGGGTGCGCAGCCACTGGAGGGCCTGCTCGCCCTGCACCTCGTGCGTGCCCTTCAGCATCTTCAGCTGGGAGCCGCCCGGCGCCGCCGGAGTCGAGCGGTCGTAGACGGACTGGTTCACACAGACCGGGACGCCGCCGACCTCGTCCGCCATCGACACCACACCGGCGAAGTCGACCATCATCCAGTGGTCGATGTAGACCCCGGTGAGGCTCTCCCAGGTCGTCAGGGTGCAGCCGGGGCCGCCCCGCTGGAGGCTCTCGTTGATGGGCCGGTTGCTCGTGGCGGCGTAGGGCTTGCCGTCCTCGCCCTTGCACTCCGGGATCCGGACGACCGTGTCGCGCGGGATGGAGATGATCGAGGCGTTCTCGCGGTCCGCCGAGACGTGCAGGAGCATCTGGACGTCGGCGAGCGGCTTGCGGTCCTTGTCCTTCCGGCCGCCGCCCAGCGCGATGTTCTTCTCGTCGGCACGGCTGTCGGAGCCGATCAGCAGGATGTTCAGAGGCGTGTCGCCCAGCGCGTTCGGCGCGGCCTTCTTCACGCCGCTGCTGCCGCCCGCGCGGTCACCGCTGCGGATGTTGCCGTTGAGATGCTCGTAGTACAGGTATCCGGCGCCGGCCGTGCCGAGTATCAGCAACGACAGTGTGATCGCCGTCCAGCGCAGCACCTTGTTCTTGCCGGACTTCTTGGCGCGCCGGCGTGCCGCGGCACGTCCGCCGGGGCCCGTGCCGGCGCCCTTGCCGCCGTCGGCGTCGTTCCCGCGCCGGCGCGCGGCGCGGCCCGGCGCGGGCGCGTCGGCCTCCGCCGGCTCCTCGGGAGCGCTCCCGCCCGCGCCGGTGGCTTCACCGGCGCCGTACAGGTCGTCGTCCCAGCCCAGTTCACGGGCGCGCGGAACGCGTTTCCGCGTTCCCTCCCCACGCACGCTGTTCTGTCCCACCCCAGGTCCCCTCGTCAGTCAGGCGTGTGCCAAGTCCCGTTGTTTCCGGCTTACTTGGCGCACACCTGCTTGTCAGCTGCTACCTTCTCCAGATCCTTCGGCGCCTTTGCCGGTCCGGTGACGGGCACCCCCGCGCCCTTGAAGTCGGCGCCGAGGACGAGCGTCATGGGCTCGCGTACCCCGGCGTCCTGTGTGCCCGGCTTGAGCGCCGAGGCGGGCAGACCCATCATGTCCGCGAGCTTGCGGGCCTGATCGGCCTGGTTCGGTGCATAGGTGAGCGTGGTCTTCGCCGCCTTCTCGGGGGCGTTGCTCTTGTTGGTGGAGCGGGTCACACCCTGGTCGTTCTGCAGCCAGTTGATGGTCGACTGGGCCGCGCCCCGGACGCCGCTGCCGTTGAAGACGTCGACGCGCACCTCGGCGGCGGTGGACCGCGCGCCCTTGAGGAGCGCCGCCTGCGCCTGCGTCTGCGCGTTCTTGGCGTCCTGCTGCTGCTTCTTCACCTCGGTGAGCGAGGTGTCCGACTGGAGCATCGCGAACAGCTGCGGTGCCTTGACCGGGTCGGGGACGACCGTCGCCCTGACCTTCTCGGCGGGGTTGTCGACGACCGGCAGGGTCGTGAACGCGATGTTCTTGGTGTCGATCGAGGACAGCTCGCCGGCCAGGTCCTGGAGCTTGGTGAGCGAACCTATGCCGGAGTCGACGGTGAGCGCGCTCGTCGCCGCGTTGGCGAGGTCGAGCAGCTTGCCCGGGTCCGTCAGCGTGTCGTCCGACTTCATCTGGCGGATCATCGAGCTGAGGAACTGCTGCTGGACCTTGATGCGGTCCAGGTCGCTCTCGTTGCCGAAGCTGTGCCGGGTGCGGACGAAGGCGAGGGCCTGCTCGCCCTGGATGACGGACTCGCCGGCGGGCAGCTTCAGGTGCGACTTCGAGTCGTTGACGGGCTTCTCGACGCAGACCTTCACGCCGCCGATGGCCGTCGTCATCTCCTTGACGGCGTTGAAGTCGGCCATCATGAAGTGGTCCACCTCGACGCCGGTCAACTCCTTGACCGTGCGCATGACGCAGCCGGCGTCACGGCCGTTCTGGCCGAGGCTGACGTTGAAGCGGACGTCCCGCTCGGCGGGGATCGTCTTGATGGTCTTGTCGGGCTGGAGCGTCTGGCACTCGGGGATGTCCGTCTTCATGTCACGCGGGATGGAGAGCGCCGTGGCGTTCGTCCGGTCCTTGGAGACGTGGAAGAGGATCGTGGTGTCGGCGTGGCCGGGACTGTTCTTGTCGCCGTAGCCCGCGTTGCCCTCGCCGGTCCGCTTGTCGGTGCCGATGACCAGGATGTTGAAGGCCTTGCCCTTGGCGAAGCCCTCGCTGGCGTTCTTGCCGACGACCTCGACGACGTCGAGGTTGCCGTCGAGCTTCTTGTAGAGGGCGTACGCGCCGGCCGCGCCGCCCACGAGGACGAACGCCATCGTCCCGCCGGTCCACAGGAGGACCTTCTTCTTGCGGGACGCGCCCTGCTTGCGCTTGCGCCGGCCCTGGGGCGGGATCCGGCCGGTGTCGGCCTGCTCGGGGGCGCGGCGGCGGCGCTGGCCGGGAACGGGCGCCTCGGTCGGCGCGGGCGACGGGGTGGAGGGGGCGGGTCTGCGGGTACGGGTCGGCGCCTGCGGCTGCCCAGCGGAGCGGTCCAGTCGCAGTTCGTAGTTGCCCGTCTGCGGGTTGAGTACCCACTGGTCGGCGGGGTCGATCTCGTCCGCCCGTCCACGGCTGTGCGCGTCCACGGTTACTCGAGTCCTCCGTCGGTGCCACGCGAGGCGCCTCCCCCACAGGGCGCCGCTCTCTCGGTCGTTCGATCCTTGGTGAGTGCGACCACGCGGTCGGGGTGCACCGGATCGCGTCACACTATCCGCCCAGTTCAGCGTGGGGCGACGTCCGTGACAAATTCCACGCCGCTTACAACTGGACAATTTGCTCAAACCTCATCGCTCCCCACCCTCCCCTTGAGTCGCCCTTTACTCGCCGTCCCCGTCGGCTCCTTGTTATGAGCACACCGCTTCCGCCGCGTTCCGCCCGGTGAAGGTGGGGGTGGGCGACGGAGCCTGGGTGTCCGCGTCGTCGGGCTTCCCGTCCGCGGCGGGCTTCCGGTCGTCGTCCTCGGTGCTCGCCTCCACCACCACGGGCCTGTCCTCCCGCAGCTGCTTGAAGAGTTGACTCGCCGCCGGTTGCACCAGTTCGTCCCGGTTCGCGTCGTACGAGTACGCGCGCCGCGGCACCGTGAGGAACTGCACCCTCTCCGTCGGCACGGACCGCATCGTCCGCGCCAGGTCGTACAGGTCCCGCAGCGAGTCGAGCCCCGGGTCCGTGGTGATCGCCTTGGTCGCCGCGTCCAGGACCGGGTAGAGCTTGGTCGGGTTGAGCAGCACCCCGTCGCTCTGCACCTTGTTGACGAGCGCGCCGAGGAACTGCTGCTGGCGGTCCATGCGTTCGGTGTCGCTGCCGTTGCCGATCGACTTCCGCGCCCGTACGAAGCCGAGCGCCTGCTCGCCGTGGAGCGTCTGCCGCCCCGCGGGCAGCTTCAGATGGGCGTCGGCGTCGTTCACGGGCTCCTTGAGGCAGACCTCCACGCCGTCCACCGCGTCCACCATCTTCTTGAAGCCCCGGAAGTCGATCACCATGTGGTGGTCCACCCGGATCCCGGTCAGCTTCTCGACCGTACGGATCGTGCACGCCGTGCCGCCGAACTCGAAGGCCCAGTTGAACTGTGCGAACTGCTCGCGGGTACGGGTCCCGTCGGGCTTGCGGCAGCTCGGGATCGTCACCATCAGGTCGCGGGGGAGGGACATGGCGGTCGCGCTCGTGTTCCCCGCCGACAGGTGCAGCAGGATCGTCGTGTCCGAGCGCTGCGTGCCCTTGTCCTGGCCGTACTTCCCGTTCCCCTCGCCGGCCCGCGTGTCCGAGCCGATGAGCAGGATGTTCCGGGCGGTCGACGTGCCCGCCGGCGGGCGCTCCTTCTCGTACCTCCGGAGCTCGTCGGCGGCCGTCGTGTCCGTCGTGATGTTCCCGTCCAGCTTCCGGTAGAACCACCACCCGACCCCGGCCGCCGCCAACACGACGACCGAGACGCCGAGCGCCGTCCACCGCAACCAGTGCCGCTTGCGCGGCGCCGACTCCGGGGTCCCGGGCCCTTCCGGCGCACCGGGCCCTTCCGGGGTCCCGGGTCCTTCCGGCGACCCAGGCCCTCCCTGCCCGCCGGGTCCGGGTCCTTCCGGCGACCCGGGCCCCTCCTGCCCGCCGGGGCCAGGCCCTTCCGGTGTCCCCGGCTCCTCCGGCGCGCCGGGCGCCCCGGCGTCACCGGACGCCGGCGCGTCCTCCGCTGCCGCCGGGTCCGGTTCGGCGGGCGTGCCTGCACGGTCCGTCACGTCTGGGTCCGTCCTTCATGGCGTCGGCGGCGCGACGGGCGGCCACCGGTCGTCGAAGGAGACGGCCGAGCCCGACGCATGGTTGTGCGGAAGGAGACGAATCCCCCCCCGGCCGATCATGTACCGGACTCGGCGCACGGACCCGGGGACTCGGCGCGGCCCTACGCCGAATGGGGCACTCGGCGGGGTGAGGGGCCGAGGCCGGGGTTTCGGCCGGGCGCCGGGCCGGCGAGGAGAGTCCGGTGCCGGTGCCGGTGCCGGTGCCTGTGCCGGTGCGCGGGCGGACGGGTGTGCTTGTCCGTGCCGCTCAGAGCGCCCGGTGGGTCACCCGCTCGCTTTCCGCACGCTTCTCCAGGCCCTCGCCGCCCAGCCGGTCCAGGTTCCGGCACAGCACCACGGAGCCGCCGGCCGCGAGGGGGGCGTACAGGCCGGAGGAGAGGCCCTGCCAGCCGTCGTAGTCGAGGCCGGAGAGGAGCCGGGAGCCGGGAGCGAGGCCGAGGGTCGCCGCATCGGTGCGGGCCTGCTCGACGAGCTGCGCGCCGCTGCGCTCCGTACCGTCGACGACGAGCGCCGGAGCGTCCGCGTCGACCGGTACGAACGGGGCGAAACGGTCGCCCTGGCTCGGTACCTCGACCGCGTAGTCCGCGTACCCGGCGGGCGCGGCGGGGAACCGGCGTCCGAGCGGGGCCAGCGAGAGCGCGATCCGCTCCCCGGAGCAGGCGAGACCTGCCTCCAGGGTGTCCGGACCCGCGACCACCAGGTCGGCGTCCGCGGGATCGCCGCCGACCTCCGCGGTCACCCCGACGGAAGAGCAGGCCAGCAGCCAGACGGCGGTCTGCCAGTGCGCCGGCAGCAGCAGCGCGAGCCGGTCGCCCGGCGCGGCGGACAGTTCGCCCTGGAGCAGGTTCGCCGTCTTGGCCACCCAATTGGCGAAGGTGGCGACGGACAATTCCACGCGCTCACCGGTGGCGTCGTCGTAGAAAGTGATCAAAGGGCGGGCCGGGTCCGCGGCGAGCGCGGATCGCAGCAGGTCGGCGGGGGTGCGGTCGCTGGCGTTCACGCCGGACAGCGTACGCGGGCGGGCGCACGGGGTCCGCCGTACCGGTGACGCCGTCCACCGGTCGGCCCGACGGCCCGTCAATTTCCGGGCGGATTCCCGACGCGCGGAACGGCCACGGGATACGCACGATCGGCCTATGCGTGCCTCACTCGCCTCCTCGATCGCCGTCACCTGTGCGGCGGTGCTCGCCCTGCCGGCCTCCCTCGCCGCTCCCGCGGCGGCAGTGGTGCCCTCGGCGCTCGGGCTGCCACAGGCGGTCTCCGCGCTCCCGTCGACCCGACCCGCGACGCCACCGGCGGCCCCCGCGCCGTCTCCGGCGGACCCGGCGGCCCCAGCCCTGTCCCTGGAGGCCCCAGCCCTGTCCCCGGCGGACCCGGCGCTGCCGCCCGCGCCCGAACTGCCGGGCTCCACCCAGTCCCTGCCGCTCGTGCCCCTGACCGGCACCAGCCGGGCGCTGGGCGGGGAGACGGCGGGCGCGGGCGAACAGGGGCTCACCCGACGCGACGTCAGGCCCTTCTCGCTCGTCGGCGTCGTCTGGGACGACCCGGCGGCCCCGCTGCACGGGGCCGTGCAGGTCCGCACCCGGGCCACCGGCGGCGCCGCCTGGTCCCCGTGGCAGGACGTCGAGACCCACAACGAGGAACACGGAGCCGACCCGGACACCGCGGAGGGCGCCACCCGGACGCTCCGGGGCTCCACCGCACCCCTGTGGGTGGGCGACTCGGACGGCGTCGAGATCCGCGTACGAGGGGAGGAACCGCTCCCCGCCGGCCTCCGCCTCGAACTCGTCGACCCGGGCGAGGACCCGGCGGCCGAGGCCCAGGAGCCCCGCCGGAACCGTACGGCCACCGCGCGGTTCGAGCCGTCCGCGCCGGCCGCCCACGCGGGTCTGAGCGCGGCGGAGGCGGAGGCCGGCGGGGTCAACTCCCGGCTGGCGGCGTACGGGGCGACCTGGATCCCGGCCCTGTCGAAGGAGGCGACGGAGCGCGCGTTCCGGCAGGCGCCGTTCCGGGCCGCGGGGCAGGCCGGTCCCGTCGCGGTCGCCGCCGCGAAGCCGTACATCGGCCCCCGCCCCAAGATCATCACGCGCAAGGGCTGGGGCGCCGACGAAAGCATCCGCGAGAAGGGCTTCGTCTACACCAAGACCATCAAGGCCGCCTTCGTCCACCACAGCGCCACCGGCAACAACTACACCTGCAGCCAGGCCCCCTCCGTCCTGCGCAGCATCTACCGCTACCACGTCAAGAGCAGCGGCTGGCGGGACTTCGGCTACAACTTCGCCGTCGACAAGTGCGGCAACATCTACGAGGGCCGGGCCGGCGGCGTCGCCAATCCCGTCCTCGGCGCCCACACCCTCGGCTTCAACACCAACAGCATGGGCATCACCGTCCTCGGCACCTACAGCCAGAGCGCGGCCCCGGCCGCCGCCGTCACCGCCGTCGCCCGCCTCACCGCCTGGAAGCTCGGCCTCCACGGCGTGAACCCCAAGGGCGCCGCCTACCTCGTCTCCGGCGGCGGCAACCTCTACCGCAAGGGCACCACCGTCCGCTTCAACGCCATCGCCGGCCACCGCGACGGCTTCGCCACCGAATGCCCCGGCGGCCGCCTCTACAACAAACTCCCCACCGCCCGCACCACCTCCGCCAAATACCAAGGCCGCACCTGACCCCCCGGGCGCGGCCCCCCCCCCGGGCGGCCCCCCCCCCGGCCCCGCGCCCCCCCCCCCCCCCCCCCACCCCCGGGTCCGCGGCCCCCACCCCGACCGCCCAGGTTGTGGGCATACATCCGCCAAGGGCGGAACGGGTGGGCACAACCCCCACAGGGCGCCGCCCGCCCCTGCACGTCCACCCCGAGGCCCCGCCCTCGCCCGGGCAACCGCACCCGCCCGGGCAACCACACCTGCCCTGGTCGCCGCTGCCCTTTGGCCGCGGCCACCCCGGCCCCTCGCCGTGGCCGCCCCGACCGCACCCGCCGCCCAGGTTATGGGCATACGTCCGCCAAGGGCGGAACGGGTGGGCACAACCCCCACAGGGCGCCGCCCGCCCCCGCTCGCCCACCCCGAGGCCCCGCCTCCCGTCGGGGCAACCCGCACCCACCCGCTCGCCACCCCACCCCCGCGCAACCCCCGGCTACCCTCGAACCATGGCCGGCCGCTTCGCACCCCGCCCCACCCGCACCACGGTCCGTGGCGGTCACGTCCCCGTACCCGGCTCGCCGAACGGGGCCCAGGGCCACGACCGGGCCCAGGGCCACGACCTGGACCCGGACCTGGGCCGGGGCCTGCCCTTGGACCTGGGCCTCACCCTCGGCCCCCTCCGCCGAGGCCCCGCCGACCCCACCTTCCGCACCACCCCCGACGGCTCCGTCTGGCGGGCCACCCGTACCCCCGAAGGCCCCGGCACCCTCCGGGTCCGGATCGAGGGGGGCGAGGTCGAGGCGGAGGCGTGGGGCCCCGGCGCCGCCTGGCTCCGGCACACCCTCCCGGCCCTGCTCGGCGCCGACGACGACCCGACCGCGTTCGTCCCCCGCCACAAGCTGCTCATGGCGACCCACCGCCGCCGCCCGGGCCTGCGCCTCACGCGTACGGGCCTGGTCCTGGAGTCGCTGATCCCGTCGGTCCTGGAGCAGAAGGTGACGACGCACGAGGCCTACGGGTCCTGGCGCACCCTTGTGCGGAAGTACGGCGAGCCGGCGCCCGGCCCGGCGCCCGAGGGCATGTGCGTGATGCCGGACGCCCGCACGTGGACGCAGATCCCGTCCTGGGAGTGGCACCGCGCGAACGTCGACGGCAAGCGCGCGGCCACGATCGTGCGCGCGGCCAGGGTGGCGGCCCGCCTGGAGGAGGCCGCGCAGATGGACGGACCGGCGGCACGCGCGCGCCTGGAACTGATCCCGGGGATCGGCCCGTGGACGAGCGCAGAGACGATCCAGCGCAGCAACGGCGCCGCCGACGAGGTCACCACCGGCGACCTCCACCTCCCCGGCATCGTCGGCTGGGCGCTCGCGGGCGACCGCACCGCCGACGACGCGGCGATGCTCGCCCTCCTGGAGCCGTACGCGGGCCAGCGCCACCGAGCGGCCCGCCTCATCCTCCTCAGCGGCAGGGTCCCGCCCCGCCGCGCCCCCCGCAGGACACCGGGCAACATCGCCGGCCTCTGAGGAGGGCCCGCCCGCAGGTCCACGAGCATCCACGCGCAGGGCCCGACCCCAGCGGGCCCGCCAGGCGTCGGGCGCCCGCGCTCAGGGTCGCCGGCGCACGCCCGCCCGGCAGCCACCGGGCCGACACACGCCCGCCGGGCACCCAGGCCCCACCCCTCAGCGCACTTCGACGAACTCCGTCGCCACCCGCGCCGGCCGTTCCTTCGGCGGCGCCGCAGGGTGGCCGATGGCGACCGCGCCGAGCGGGTCCCAGTCGTAGGGCAGGTCGAGGACCTTGCGTACGACGTCGCGGCAGAACATGGTCGAGGACACCCAGGCCGAGCCGAGCCGCTCGCCCGCGAGTGCGACGAGGAAGTTCTGCACGCCCGCGCCCGCGGCGACCACGAACATCTCGCGTTCGGCGGCGTCGCGGCGCGGGTCGCCGTAGTGGTGGGAGCCGTCCATGACGAGGCAGGGCACGGCGAGGTAGGGCGCGTTGCGCAGGACGTCACCGCGCCGTACCCGCTTGGCGATGGAGTCCTCGGACTTCCCGTCCCGGCGGAGGTCGTCGATCCACGCGTCCCGCATGGCGTCGAGCAGCTGCAGCCGCGACTCCGGCGACTCCAGGAGCACGAACCGCCAGGGCGTGGTGTGGTGCGGGGCGGGCGCGGTCACGGCCGCGGCGACGGCCCGGCGCACCGAGCCCGGGTCGACGGGCTCGCCGGTGAACTCGCGTACGGTCCGCCGCAGCGTCAGCGCCTCCCGTACGGCCTCCGACGTCCCGAGCCGGAACATGTCGTCGGCGGGGTCGCGCACGAGGGCCCGGGCGCCCGGTTCCTCGTCGCCGGCCACGACGTGCGGCAGGCCCCGGACGACGGCGACCGGGAGACCGGACGCCTTGCCCTTCACGAGGTCGCCGGCGGCGGCGAGTTCGTCGGCGGTGGCGACGACGGTCGCGCTGAGCGGGTTGCCGTGCGCGTCGGTCCCGCCGCGCAGGTCGTCGAGGACCCGCACGCCGGCCGCCCCGATGGCCACGTCGGTGAGTCCGGAGCGCCAGGGCCGGCCGAAGGTGTCCGTGACGACGACGCCCACGTCGACGCCGAGCGCCTCGCGCAGGCCGGTCCGGATGCGGCGGGCCGAGGCGTCGGGGTCCTCGGGCAGCAGCAGCACGGTCCCGGAGGGGGTGTTGGAGGCGTCGACCCCGGCGGCGGCCATGACGAGGCCCTGCCGGTTCTCGACGATCCGCAGAGCGCCGCGCCGCGCGACCACCCGCACCGTCTCGGCGTCGATGGCCGCCTCGCGGTCGTCGGCGGCGATCACCCGGCCCTCGGCCTTGCTGACGATCTTGGAGGTGACGAGGAGGACGTCCCCGTCGGCGAGTTCCGGCGACGCGGCGGCGATCAGCGCGGCCAGGTCGTCCCCGGCGGAGACCTCCGGCAGCCCGGCGAGGGCCCAGACCCGGTACGAGGGGGATATGGCGGTCACGCGCGGACCTCCTCGGCGAGCCGCAGGGCCTCGCGGGCCATCTCGGCCGTCGCGTCCACGTCGGTCATCATCAGGGGCACGGCGCGGCAGCGGATGCCCGCTTCCTCGACGTCCGGTACGGCTCCCGCGTCCACGGTGTCGACGAGCCAGCCGTCGATCAGCTCGGAGCCGTAGTGCCTGGCCACCGCCGCGGCCGTGGACTCCACGCCCACCGCCGCGAGCACCTTGTCGGCCATGCCGCGCACGGGCGCGTCGCCGACGATGGGGGAGAGGCCCACGACCGGCGCCCCGGCCGCGACGACCGCGTCGCGGATGCCGGGCACGGCCAGGATCGTGCCGACGCTCACCACGGGGTTGGAGGGCGGGAAGACGATGACGTCCGCCTCGGCGATGGCGTCGAGGACGCCCGGCGCGGGCTTCGCGGTCTCCGCGCCGACCGGCACGATCGCCTTCGCGTCCACGGCGGCGCGCAGCTTCACCCAGTACTCCTGGAAGTGCACCGCGCGCTGCTCGCCGTCGACCTCGATCGCCACGTGCGTCTCGACGCGGTCGTCGGACATGGGGAGCAGGCGTACGCCGGGCTGCCAGCGGGTGCACAGCGCCTCGGTGACGGCGCTGAGCGGGTAGCCCGCGCCGAGCATCTGCGTACGGACGATGTGGGTCGCGAAGTCGCGGTCGCCGAGGCCGAACCACTCGGGTCCGACGCCGTACGCGGCGAGCTCCTCCTTGACCGTGAAGGACTCGTCGAGGCGGCCCCAGCCCTGTTCCTCGTTGATGCCACCGCCGAGGGTGTACATCACCGTGTCCAGGTCGGGGCAGACCTTCAGCCCGAAGAGATGGATGTCGTCACCGGTGTTGCCGATGACCGTGATCTCCGCGTCCGGAGCGGCCTGCTTGAGGCCGCGAAGGAAACGAGCACCACCGATACCACCGGCCAGAACCACAATGCGCATGCGGACAGTCTGTCAGCCGCGGGCCGCTCGCATGAGGGTGGTCGGGAGACGGGCGGGCCCGACGGGCCGCGGTCAGCCCCGGGCCACCGGGGCGAGGTCGGCCGGAGCGCACTGGGCCTGGAGCGACTCGTGCATCGGCATCTCCGTCAGACCGGGGAAGTAGACGTGCAGGCTGACGGCCGGTTCGAGGGAGTCGTTGACGACCTCGTGGACGTATCCCGGCGCGAAGACGCGCTGCGCGCCGCCGCCGAGCGTCCGCACGCCCCGGTCCGTACGCTCCGTCAACTCGCCCTCCAGGACGGTCAGGACGCCGGAGGAGAGCCCGTGGTCGTGGAGTCCGCTGCCCTGGCCGGGCACCCAGGAGAGCAGCCACACCTCGTAGCCGGGTCCGGTGCGCAGCCGGTGGTACCAGCGGGTGGTGGCGTCGTACTCGACGTACGGCGCCCACTGCGAGCGGTCGGCGGCGATCGAGGTCGCGAGGCCGGCGAACTCGGCCACCGTGACGGGGTGGGCGCGCTCGGGCTGGAGGAGGTGCGGGACCTCGAGGATGTCGCCGGCGATCTGAAGGTCGCTGTCCATGTTCATGGGATGGGGAGGTTCCTCAGCAGAAACAGAAGCGGTGGGGGGTCACGAAGCAGGCGTGACGCGAGTGACGCAGGGTGACGCTGGGAGAAGAAGCTGGAGCTCTACGGCATCAACAGCTGGAACAACAACAGCAACAGCGCGCCTGGACAGCGCGGCGGAACCCACGGGCGTGGGTCGCGGCGGGCGCTGTGGTCGCTGGCATGCCACCAAAGGTGGCGGGTGGGGCACCCGACTGTCAACTCAATGCCCGATTTGGCGGTAATGTTTCACCTCATCCGGTTACAGTGCGCGGAGAAAGGTTTGTTCATGCGCGGACCAGGAGAGATGGCGCTTCGACCGCGCCCGTAAACATGGCGACGCCCGTGCGATCGGCCGTGGCCGTTCGTCACGGTCCGTGATCGGACTGTGATCCGGGTCGCTTCCTCGGCCGGATCGCAACAAGATCCAAGTTTCGGACGTCCTTCCCTGACGGAGGGACGTGCGGCACGGTCAGACCGGCGGCATGTGTCACGTTTTTTGGTGATTTGAACACTTTCCGCATAGGCTTGGTTCCGCAGAGTGAATACGGGGCCCAATAGCAGATCTCCGCTTGACTCGCACAGAGCACAAACTTGTAATTTCACTCGTGTCGTTCGGCCGGGTTCGCAACGGCTACACCACGGGGACGCACAGAACAGACGAGGGGCGCACATGACCGAGTTGTTCCAGGAACTGCTGGTCGAGGACGCGGACGAGGAACTCGGCTGGCAGGAGCGCGCGCTGTGCGCCCAGACCGATCCCGAGTCCTTCTTCCCCGAGAAGGGCGGCTCGACCCGCGAGGCCAAGAAGGTCTGCCTCGCCTGCGAGGTCCGCTCCGAGTGCCTCGAATACGCCCTGCAGAACGACGAACGGTTCGGCATCTGGGGCGGCCTCTCCGAGCGCGAGCGCCGCCGTCTCAAGAAGGCCGCCGTCTGAGCGGGACCCCGCCCCGGACCGCGTCCGGGCCCCCCGCGCCACCGCGCGCGCACCACGAATTCCCGAACGGTCCGCCCCCTGTGCTTCGTCCACAGGCGGCGGACCGTTCTGCGTGCTCTGTCCACAGGGCGCCGTCCACAGGGGCGGACCGTCCCGCGTGCAGCCGTTAGTGTGGGCCTCCGTCCGAGACGCTCCCCCACGCCCTTCACGGGCGACCCCGGCCGGAGGGCCCGTAGCTCGATGTCCTCAACTCCTGAGTTTCCGCGACACGTCGTCACCGCCGTGCTCGTCACCCACGACGGCGCCCGCTGGCTGCCGGACGCCCTCGCCGGGCTGCTCGCGCAGGAACGCCCCGTGCAGAACGTGGTCGCGGCCGACACCGGCAGCGCCGACGACTCGGCGCAGCTCGTCGCCGACGCCGTCGGCGCCGACCGCGTCCTGCACCTCGCACGCCGCACCGGCTTCGGCGCCGCCGTCGAGGAGGCAGCCCGCACCGCGCCCGTGCTCGGACCCGAGGACCTGGCCTACCTGAAGCGCCCCAGCGGCTGGGACCCCGTCAGCCGGACCTGGAACGACGACGCGTACGACCTGCCCGAACTCCCGCACGGCGAACCGGTGCAGTGGCTCTGGCTGCTCCACGACGACTGCGCCCCCGAGCCCGGCGCCCTCGCCGAACTCCTCCGCGTCGCCGACTCCGACGCGGACGCGGCCGTCATCGGCCCGAAGCTGCGCGGCTGGTACGACCGGAAGCAGCTCCTGGAGACCGGCGTCTCCATCGCCCGCAGCGGCCGCCGCTGGACCGGACTCGACCGGCGTGAGCAGGACCAGGGCCAGCACGACCAGATCCGCTCCGTCCTCTCCGTCTCGACCGCGGGCATGCTCATCCGCCGCGACGTCTTCGAGGAGCTCGGCGGCTTCGACCGCCGCCTGCCCCTCATGCGCGACGACGTCGACCTGTGCTGGCGCGCCCACTCCGCTGGCCACCGCGTCCTCATCGCCCCCGACGCCGTCCTGCGGCACGCCGAGGCGTCCGCCCGCGAGCGCCGCACCGTCGACTGCGCCGGCCGCACCGCCGCCAACCCGCACCGCGTCGACAAGGCCGGCGCCGTCTACACCCTGCTCGCCAACAGCCGCGGCGCCGCCCTGCCGTACGTCCTCCTGCGGCTCGTCGTCAGCACCCTCTTCCGCACCCTCGCCTACCTCGTCGGCAAGGTCCCCGGACAGGCCGTCGACGAGGTCATGGGCCTCTTCGCCACCCTGCTGCGGCCCGAGAAGATCCTCGCCGCCCGCAAGCGCCGCAAGAACCCCGCCGTCCCCGCGAGCGAACTCCGCCCCCTCTTCCCGCCGCCCGGCGCCACCGTCCGCGCCGCCGCCGAGCAGCTCGCCGCCAACTTCGGGGGCGGCGACGCCGACTCCGGCGGCTCCCGCCACGGCGTCGTCGAGTCCGGACCCGGCGGCGACGACGCCGACTACCTGGAGATCGAGCAGTTCGCCCGGCTCAAGAAGATCGCCCGCAAGCCCGGCCCGGTCCTCTTCGGCCTCCTGCTCCTCATCTCCCTCGTCGCCTGCCGCAACCTCTTCGCCGGCGGCTCGCTGGCCGGCGGCGCCCTGCTGCCCGCCCCCGACACCGTCTCCGGCCTCTGGTCGCGGTACGCCGACGCCTGGCACGCCCTCGGCACCGGCGGCACCCAGAGCGCCCCGCCCTACCTCGCCGTGCTGGCCGCGCTCTCCGCGCTGTTCCTCGGCTCCACCTCCACCGCGCTGACCCTGCTCCTCGTCTGCTCGGTCCCGCTCGCCGGCTTCACCGCGTACTTCGCCGCCCGTGGCATCGTCGAGTCCAAGCTCCTCCGCGCCTGGGCCGCCATCGCGTACGCCTTCCTGCCCGCCGTCACCGGAGCCCTCGCCGCCGGCCGGCTCGGCACCGCCGTCCTCGCGATCCTGCTTCCGCTGATCGCCCGCGCCGCCGTCGCCGCCCACGGCTTCAACCGGCCCGACCGGGGCAGCTGGCGCGCCACCTGGGCGTACACCTTCCTGCTCACCTTCGCGATGGCGTTCACCCCGGTCGTCTGGCCGCTCGCCGTCCTCCTCGGCCTCGGCGTCCTCGCCGTGCGCCGCACCGACCTGACCGCGTACGGGCTCCGCTTCCTCGCCGCCGTCGGCACCCCGCTCCTCGTCCTCGCGCCCTGGTCGCTCACCCTCCTGACCGGCCCCTCCGCCTTCCTGCGCGAGGCCGGCCTCGACGTCCGCACGGGCACGGCAGGAGCGCTCGACCTGCTCGGGACCAGCCCCGGCGGCCCCGGCACCACCGGCGGCCTGCTGCTCATCGGCCTCGTCCTCGCGGCCCTCGCCGGACTGCTGCGCGAAGAGCGCCGGCAGGCCGTCCACACGGCCTGGGTCGCGGCCCTCGCCGGCCTCCTCCTGGCCGCCGTCTCCAACGGCGCGGGCGGCACCGGCTGGGCCGGACCCGCCACCCTCGTCTACGGCGCCGCCCTCCTGGCCGCCGGCATGATCGGCGCCGAGGGCGGCCGCAACCGCGTCGCCGCCCACGGCTTCGGCTGGCGCCAGCCCGTCGCCGCCCTCATCGCCCTCGCCTGCGCCGCCGGCCCCGCCGTCGCCGCCGCCGGCTGGATGATCGGCGGCGCCGACGGCCCGCTGACCCGGCGCGACCCGGTCCAGGTCCCGGCGTTCGTGGCCGAGGAGAGCGGCACCCGCGACCAGCCCCGCACCCTCGTCCTCGGCGGCACCACGCCCGGCGAGGTCGCCTACACCCTGGTCCGCGGCTCCGGCGCCCGCCTCGGCGACGGCGAGCTCACGGCGGCCGCCGCCGCCGACCCCCGCCTCGACGAGGTCGTCGCCCACCTCGTCGCCGGCTCCGGCGCCGACCAGACCGAGGAGCTCAGCGGCTACGCGATCCGCTACGTCCTCGTCCGCGACGGGGCACCCCGCCAGGTGAGCCGCGTCCTCGATGCCACCCCCGGCCTCAGCCGCCTCAGCCAGCTCGACGGCAGCGCGCTCTGGCGCGTGGACCGCGAGATCGCCCGCATCATGATCGTCCCGCCCGCGGCCAAGACGGACGCGGCCACGACGGACGCCGCCGATGCCGACGCGGCCAAGACCGACGCCGCCAAGCCCGTCGCCGTCGCCGCCGGCCCCGTCGAGGCGCACACCGCGATCCCGGCCGGCCCCGAAGGCCGCGTCCTGCGCCTCGCCGACCGCGCCGCCGAGGGCTGGACCGCCACCCTCGACGGCAAGGAACTGCCCCGCACGACCGTCGACGACTGGGCCCAGGGCTTCCGGCTCCCCGCCCAGGGCGGCCGCCTCGACCTCACGTACGACGAGCCGCTCACCCACACCGTGTGGATCTGGACCCAGGTCGGCCTCGCCGTCGTCCTGCTCGTCCTCGCCCTGCCCGGCCGGCGCCGCGAGATCGACGACGACCTGCCCGAGGAGGACCTCGCGATCCCCGCCCAGGCGACCGACGGCGACGGCCGCCGGGCCCGCCGCCTGCGCGCCGCCGCGGAGGCCGAGGCGGAGACCGCGGACACCCCGGAGCACGAGCCCGCCGCGATCCCGGAGCAGCAGACCCACGAGCCCGGGGAGTGGGACGGCGGCCACGACCCGGCCTACGCCCAGCCCCAGGCCGCCGACCAGACCCAGGTCCAGTCCCAGCCGTACGCCGACCAGGGCTACTACCAGGAGTACGCCGCCGACCCGTACCAGCAGCAGCCGTACGCGTACCCCCAGCAGGGATACGAGCAGCAGCCGTACGCCGGCCAGGGCTACGCCGAGCAGCCCTACCCCGGCCAGGGCTACGAGCAGCCGCAGCAGCAGTACGACCAGCAGCAGGGGTACGACCCCCAGCAGTACGACCAGCAGGCGTACGACCCGTACGGCTACGGCTACGGACACCCCCAGGGCCACGAGACCGAGCAGCGTCCCGACGGGAGCAGCAACCAGTGAAGCGCACGACCCTCTCCCTGATCGCGGGCGCCACGGCCCTCGCCGCCGTCACCGGCTTCGCGGCCCTCACCGCCCCGGCCGGCACCGCCGCACCCGAGGCGAGGACCCCCACCCGCCTCCCGGTGGAGCGCGCCGGCCTGCTCTGCCCCGTGCCGAGCACCTCCGAGGTCGCCGAGACCGTCTACACCTCGTACACCCCGCCGGTCGCGGGTGCGGGCGCGAAATCCGGCACCGGCTCCGGCAAGGCCGAGCAGCCCACGGCCCGGCTGGCGCCCGCCGAGAACGCGACCCCCTCCGGCGGCACCGCCAAGGGCGGGAAGAAGCCCAAGGCCCCCCAGGCGCCCGCCACCGTCACCGCCCCCGGCAAGCCCGTCACCGCCGAGGCGAACGGCCCCGCCGTGCCCGCCCTCACCGGTGCGGCGACCGGCGCCCTCGCCCCCGGCTGGACCGTCCAGCAGACCACCGTCGTCGAGGCGGGCGGCGCGCGCGGCCTCCTCGGCCTCTCCTGCGGCGCCCCCGACACCGACTTCTGGTTCCCGGCGGCCTCCACCGCCAAGGACCGCCAGGACTACGTCCACCTCACCAACCCCGACGACACGGCCGCCGTCGCGGACATCGAGCTGTACGGCCCCGAGGGCGCCCTCAAGTCCCAGTTCACCGAGGGCATCCCCGTCCCCGCCCGCTCCACGGTCCCGGTCCTGCTCTCCACCCTCACCGCCGAGACCGCCAAGCCCGACGTCACCGTCCACGTCACCACCCGCAGCGGACGCGTCGGCGCGGCCATCGGCTCCGCCGACGAGAAGCTCGGCAGCGACTGGATCGCCGCCGCGGCCGACCCGGCGGGCACCGCCGTCCTGCCCGGCATCCCCGCCGACGCCACCTCCGTACGGCTCGTGGCCTTCGCCCCCGGCGACGACGACGCCGACCTGAAGGTCCAGCTGGCCACCACGGCCGGCACGATCGTCCCGGCCGGCGCCGGGTCCCTGCACGTCAAGTCGGGTATGACCGCCTCCGTCGACCTCCCCGACCTCACCCGCGGCGAGGCGGGCTCCCTCGTCCTGACCCCCGGCGACCCCAAGAAGTCGACCCCGATCGTCGCCGCCCTCCGCGTCGTCCGCGGCAAGGGCGCGAACAGCGAGGTCGCCTTCATCCCGGCGACCCCGGCGATCTCCGCCCGCGCCACGGTCGCCGACAACCGCGCCAAGGCCACCACGCTCTCCCTGACCGCCCCCTTCGCCGCCGCCGAGGTGAAGGTCACCGCCTCGGCGGGCTCCGGCGGCGGCACGCCCGTCTCCCGGACGATCAGCCTCAAGGCCGGCACGACCACCGCCCTCACCGACCTCGTCCCCCAGGGCCTCAAGGGCGGCTACGCGCTCACCGTCGAACCCGTCTCCGGCGGCAAGGTGTACGCGGCCCGAACCCTCGCCCTGCCCCAGGACGGCGTCCCGATGTTCACCGTCCAGACCCTCGTCGACGACCGCGGCACGGTCGAGGTCCCCGCCGCCCACCAGGACCTCGGCGTCCTGGACTGACCACCGGGCCGCGGATGCGGGCGGGCCGGGCACCGCCCGCATCCGGAGGGGCGCTGCCCGTACCGGGGCCGGGTCTGCCCGTATCAGGCCATTCCGGATCCCACCCGTATCAGGCGGGTTCCGGTTCCGGCCCGTATCGGGCCGGGGTCAGTCCTGCCCGTACCGGGGATCGACCGACTCGGGGGAGAGCCCCAGGAGCTCGGCGACCTGCTCCACGACGACCTCGTGGACCAGGAGCGCCCGCTCGTCCCGGCTCTTGGAACGGATCTCGACCGGGCGCCGGTAGACGACGACCCTGGCCGGCTCGTCCTTCTCCGCGGGCGCCGAACCGCCCAGCGGCACCGTCTCGCCCGGCACGGTCGGAGGCACCTCCATGACCATGAAGTCGACGTCCGCCAGCTGCGGCCAGCGCCGCTCGAGGCGCTCCACCGAATCGAGGACCAGGTCGCGGAACGTGTCGGCCCGGCTCGCCGAGAGCGGCACCTGCGGCGGGGCGACGGGTCCCCGCATCCCGCGGCCGTGCCGGTCGCGGCGGCGGACCCGAGGCTCCGCCGGGGGCTCCGCGGCGGGCTCCGAGGGGCGGTGCGAAGGGTTCGGCGGCACAGGACTGTCCATCACTGACGCAGCGTAACCCTCATCGGTCCCCGCGCACCGTGGCGCAGCCTCGCCACCCCTTCGGGCGCCCCCGTACCACCCCCGCCCCAGCTGTCGAAACCTGAACATTCCGACCGGCCTCACGCCCGATTCGACGGCCCGTCACGATCGGCCATCTGGCCCTGGTTGACCGGTTTTGTATCCCCGATTGTCCGGAACGCTCCGTGCCCGCACCCCCCTGGAATCCCTCCCTCGCAGGTCAGAGCGGGCGCCGCGAGAAGGGGGGTGGCGCAGGTCACATCGCGACACGGTGGAGTGACCTGAGGGAGAGTCGTCGCGGCCCGGTCAAGAGTGCGGTACCGTCCAACGTCGTGAGCCCTGTACGTCGCTGTTCGCGCACCGCGTGCGGCCGCCCTGCCGTCGCGACACTGACGTACGTCTATGCCGACTCGACTGCGGTCCTCGGCCCGCTCGCCACTTACGCCGAGCCCCACTGCTACGACCTGTGCGCCGAGCACAGCGAGCGCCTCACCGCCCCGCGCGGCTGGGACGTGGTGCGGCTCACCGACCCCTCCGCCCCCGCCCGCCCCAGCGGTGACGACCTCGAAGCCCTGGCCAACGCGGTACGCGAAGCGGCCCGCCCCCAGGAGCGCGCCGCCGACACCGGCGCCAAGGGCATCGGCCGCCCCGGCGACCCCATGGAAGTCGGCCGCCGCGGCCACCTCCGCGTCCTCCGCTCCCCGGACAACTGACCCGGGCGCGGGGAACCGCCCCGGGCGCCCCCGCCGGGCGCCCGATCCGCCAACCGCCCCCGGCAACTGCCTCCGGCCCCCCGGCAACTGACGGCGACTGGCTCACCGCGGCGTCCGGCCGCGTGATTCCGGCCCCGTCGTCCCCGCGGCGTCGAACCCCGGCCACCCGTCGTCTCCTGGCAGGCGCGGCCACCCCAGGCCATGGCACGCTGTCTCCGCCCAGGTAGTTTGGGCGGTCCTTGCACAGGCGCCGCAACCGCGTGCCGAGAACTCAGGAGAGTGGATCCGTGACTGTCGATCTGTCGCAGATCGTGAAGGCGTACGACATCCGCGGAGTGGTACCCGACCAGTGGGACGAGACGCTCGCCGAGCTGTTCGGCGCCGCCTTCGTGCGGGTGACGGAAGCGGACGCCATCGTCGTCGGTTACGACATGCGCCCCTCGTCGCCCGGCCTCGCGAACGCCTTCGCGCGCGGCGCGGCCCGCTTCGGCGCCGACGTCACCCTCATCGGGCTCTGCTCCACCGACCAGCTGTACTTCGCGTCCGGCAGCCTCGGCCTGCCGGGTGCGATGTTCACGGCGTCCCACAACCCGGCCCAGTACAACGGCATCAAGATGTGCCGCGCCGGTGCCGCCCCCGTCGGCCAGGACACGGGCCTCGCCGACATCCGGGCGCTCGCCGAGGAGTGGACCGCGACGGGCGCGCCCGAGGCCGCCGCCACCCCCGGCACGATCAGCGAGCGCGAGACCCTCGACGACTACGCCGCCCACCTCAAGGGCCTCGTCGACCTCACCGCGATCCGCCCGCTCAAGGTCGTCGTGGACGCGGGCAACGGTATGGGCGGCCACACCGTCCCGACCGTCTTCGCGGGACTCCCGCTCGACACCGTGCCCATGTACTTCGAGCTCGACGGCACGTTCCCGAACCACGAGGCCAACCCCCTCGACCCGAAGAACATCGTCGACCTCCAGGCCCGTGTGATCGAGGAGGGCGCCGACCTCGGCCTCGCGTTCGACGGCGACGCCGACCGCTGCTTCGTCGTCGACGAGCGCGGCGAGCCGGTCTCGCCGTCCGCGATCACGGCCCTGGTCGCCGCCCGCGAGCTCGCCAAGAACCCCGGCGGAACGATCATCCACAACCTGATCACCTCGTGGTCCGTCCCCGAGGTCGTCCGCGAGAACGGCGGCGAGCCCGTCCGCACCCGCGTCGGCCACTCCTTCATCAAGGAGGAGATGGCCAAGAGCGGCGCCATCTTCGGCGGCGAGCACTCGGCGCACTACTACTTCAAGGACTTCTGGAACGCGGACACGGGCATGCTCGCGGCCCTCCACGTCCTCGCGGCCCTCGGCGGCCAGCAGGGCCCCCTGTCCGAGCTGGTCTCCGCCTACGACCGCTACGCCTCCTCCGGCGAGATCAACTCCACCGTCGCCGACCAGGCCGCCAGCACCGCCAAGGTCAAGGCCGCCTACGCGACCCTCGACGGCGTCACCTTCGACGAGCTCGACGGCCTCACCGTCACCTCCGCCGACTGGTGGTTCAACCTCCGCGCCTCCAACACCGAGCCCCTCCTCCGCCTCAACGTCGAAGCCCGCGACGAACCCACCATGACCAAACTCCGCGACGAAGTCCTCACCCTCGTCCGCTCCGCCTCCTGACCCACCCCCCCGAACAGCCCCACCCCTCACAGGGCCGGGGCTGTTCGCACACCCCCACCCGCCCCCGGCCGCACCCGCCGCCCAGGTTGTGGGCATACGTCCGCCAAGGCCGGAACGGGTGGGCACAACCCCCACAGAGCGCCGCCCCCTCCTGCTCGTCCACCCCGAGGCCCGGCACCTCCGCCCCGGCAACCCGCACCCGCCCGCGGCTGTGTCCGCCGCTCCGGCCATCGGACCCCTGGCCGTGGCCACCCCGGCCGCACCCGCCGCCCGGGTCGTGGGCATACGTCCGCCAAGGGTGGAACGGGTGGGCACAACCCCCACAGAGCGCTGCCCGCCCCCGCTCGCCCACCCGGCCGCGCCCCCACCGGCGCCGACCGGCGGCCCGCCCGCACCCCTTCCCCACCCCTCCCGACGGCGACCGGCAGTCCTCCGCAACCCCCTTCCCACCCCGACCGACGGTGACCGGCAGCCCACCCGCCCCCTCGTCGCCCGCCGGCCAGGCGTCCACAGGCCTGGCGCCTACCCGCGCACCCTGTTTCCCGGCGGTAGGCTGACCTGGCCCGAAGGGCAGCACCACCACCGTTTGTTCGAAGGGACACCCCATGCCGCTCGAAGCCGGCCTCCTGGAGATCCTGGCCTGCCCCGCTTGCCACGCTCCCCTGAACGACCGCACGGCGGACGAGACCCCCGAACTCATCTGCACCAGCCCCGACTGCGGCCTCGCCTACCCGGTCCGCGACTCCATCCCCGTCCTGCTCACGGACGAGGCACGCCGCCCGGCCTAGGCCCACCGCCGGGACCCGCCCGGCACAGGCCAGGCAAGCCACAGGGAGCGAGGCGACGCCCGCCGACCCGGCACCAGGCGCAACGGCAGGTGGCCGGCCGCCCCGTCGAACAAGGGCCCGTCACGGGGCGGTCACCCCACGGGGCCCGTCCCTCCAGGGGCCGACTGCTTCCCGGGGCCGCCCGGGGCCTCCCCGGCGCCCCCCGATGGCCACCCCCAAGGGATCCGCCGCCGACGGCGAGTACCCCCACGGGAAAACCCCGCACCTCTGCCCACCCAGCGGTACGGGTGGTGCGGGTGGGAACCGACAACGCCCAGCCAAAGGCCGGGCACGACCACCAGCACCCGCACCACCACCAGCAACCGGCACCGGCACCCCCCACCAGCAACCGCACCCCGCACCCCGCACCCCGCAAGGCCCTCGCACCCCGCCAGGGGACCCGTACAGACCCGGGAGGCACCGCCACATGCTCGACGAGAACCTCCTCGACGCTCCGGACGCCCTCGCCCTCGCCGACCGCAGAGGCCTCCTCCGCGGTGCCGCAGAAGCAGGCGCACGGGTGCGGACCGCGGCCCGCCACGCGGCCGAGGCCGGCATCACGGACCTCCACCCGGAAGGCCGCCCCCGCGCGGTCCTCGTCGCGGGCCCCGGCACCGCGGCCGCCGGCGTCGCGGATCTGATCGGCGCGCTCGCCGGAGCGTCCGCCCCGGTCGTACGCCTCCAGCCGACCGGTGTCGCCCCTGCCGCGGGCGCCCTGCGCTGGACGCTGCCCGGCTGGGCCGGCTCGGTGGACCTGCTGCTGCTGCCGACCACGGACGGCGCCGAGCCGGGCCTCGCGCTCCTCGCGGAGCAGGCCTACCGCCGCGGGATCACGGTCGTCGCGGTCGCCCCGAAGGCCTCTCCGCTCGCCGAGGCGGTCAACGGCTCGCACGGACTGTTCGTGCCGATGGCCGTGGCCCCGAACGAGACGCCGAACGAGTTCGGCGAGAACCTCTCGGCGAGCCCCGGCGCCCTGTGGGCCCTGTTCACCCCGCTGCTCGCGCTCCTCGACCGCGTCGGCCTCCTCGAGGCGCCGCCCGAGACGCTGGAGAAGGTCGCGGACCGCCTCGACCGCACGGCCGAACGCTGCGGCCCGGCCATCGCCACGTACGGCAACCCGGCCAAGACCCTCGCCGCCGAGCTCGCGGACTCGCTCCCGCTGATCTGGACGGAGGGCAACGCGGCGGGCCCCGCCGGCCGGCGTTTCGCCGCCGTCCTCGCCGAGCTCGCCGGCCTGCCGGCCCTGGCGGCCGAACTCCCCGAGGCCCTGCCCGCGCACGGCGTCCTGCTCGCCGGCGACTTCGCGGCGGGCGCCGACCCCGACGACTTCTTCCGTGACCGCGTCGACGAGCCGCAGGCCCTCCGCGCGCGCGTGGTCCTGCTCCGCGACCGTCCGGGCGGCGGCCTCACCGCGGCTCCCGCGGCCCGTGAACTGGCGCTCGGCCACGAGACGGCCATCAGCGAACTGGAACCGGAGGAGGGCGGCGATCTGGAGACCCTCGCCGAACTGCTCGCCGTGACCGACTTCGCGGCCGTCTACCTCTCGCTCGCCTCGGCCGGCATCCTGCCGCCCCCGACACCGCCCCGCTGACCCTCTCGTCCGCACGAGACGCACCGAAAGCTGGAAGACCTCCCATGGACCGCCTCGTCAACACCGTCCGCCCCTACGCCTGGGGATCCACGACGGCCATCCCGGAACTCCTCGGCCTCGCCCCCACCGGCGAGCCCCAGGCCGAGATGTGGATGGGCGCCCACCCCGGCGCCCCGTCGCTCACCGAGCGCGGCCCGCTGAACGAGCTGATCGCCGCCGACCCCGCGGGTGAACTGGGGGAGCCGGCCGTCGAGAAGTTCGGACCGCGGCTGCCGTTCCTGCTGAAGGTCCTCGCGGCCGGCGCCCCCCTCTCCCTCCAGGTCCACCCCGACCTCGCCCAGGCGCAGGCCGGTTTCGCCGCCGAGGAGGCCGCGGGCATCCCCGTCGACGCCCCGCACCGCACGTACAAGGACGCCAACCACAAGCCCGAGATGATCTGCGCGCTCACTCCGTTCGACGGGCTGTGCGGATTCCGCGACCCCGTCGAGGCCGCCGACCTCATCGCCGGGCTCGGCGTCGACAGCCTCAAGCCGTACGTCGACCTCCTCCACGCCCACCCCGAGGAGGCCGCGCTCCGCGAGGTCCTGACGGCCCTGCTCACCGCCGACCCGGACGAGTTGGCGCACACCGTGGCCGAGGCCGCTGCCGCCGCCGACCGCCTCGGCGGCGACTACGCCCCGTACGCGAGCCTCGCCCACCACTACCCGGGCGACCCCGGCGTCCTCGCGGCGATGCTCCTCAACCGCGTACGGCTCCAGCCCGGCGAAGGCCTGTACCTCGGCGCGGGCGTCCCGCACGCCTACCTCGACGGCCTCGGCGTCGAGATCATGGCCAACTCCGACAACGTGCTGCGCTGCGGGCTCACCCCCAAGCACATCGACGTCCCCGAACTCCTGCGCATCGTCCGCTTCGAACCGGCCGACCCCGCCGTCCTGCGCCCCGAGGCCTCCCCGTCCGGCGAGGAGGTCTACGAGACCCCCATCGACGAGTTCCGCCTCTCCCGCTTCGTCCGGGCGGAGGGTGCGGCCCCGACCGACCTCACCGCCGCCACCCCGCAGATCCTGCTCGCGGTCGCGGGCCGCCCGAAGGCCGGCGAAGTGACCCTCGCACCCGGCGAGTCCGTCTTCGTCCCGGCGGGCGAGCCGGCCGAACTCACGGGTGAGGGGACGGTCTTCCGCGCCACCGTCGTGGCCTGATGCGACAATGACCGGCCGAACCGCGGCGACCGAGCCGGAGCATCGACGAAGGGACCACGTACACCCATGAGTGCGTCAGGCGGAACCAAGGCGATCGTGGCGGCACTCGCCGCCAACCTCGCGATCGCCGTAGCCAAGTTCGTGGCGTTCCTCTTCAGTGGGTCGTCGTCGATGCTCGCGGAGAGCGTCCACTCGCTCGCCGACTCCGGCAACCAGGGCCTGCTCCTCCTCGGCGGCAAGAAGGCCCAGCGCGAGGCGACTCCGCAGCACCCCTTCGGCTACGGCCGCGAGCGGTACATCTACGCCTTCCTCGTCTCCATCGTGCTCTTCTCCGTCGGTGGCATGTTCGCCATCTACGAGGGCTACGAGAAGATCAAGCACCCGCACCCCATCGAGGCCTGGTACTGGCCGGTCGGCGTCCTGGTCTTCGCGATCATCGCCGAGTCGTTCTCCTTCCGTACGGCCATCAAGGAGTCCAACGAGATCCGCGGCGGCCTCACCTGGACGCAGTTCGTCCGCCGCGCGAAGGCCCCCGAGCTCCCGGTCGTCCTCCTGGAGGACCTGGGCGCCCTGGTCGGCCTCGTCCTCGCCCTCGGCGGCGTCGGCCTCGCCCTGGCGACCGACGACGGCGTCTGGGACGGCATCGGCACCCTCTGCATCGGCGTGCTGCTCATCCTGATCGCCCTCGTCCTCGCCGCCGAGACCAAGTCGCTGCTCCTCGGCGAGTCCGCCGGCGTCGACCAGGTGAAGAAGATCGAGGATGCCGTCGTCGACGGCGAGACCGTCACCCGCCTCATCCACATGCGCACCCTCCACCTCGGCCCCGAGGAGCTCCTCGTCGCCGCGAAGGTCGCCGTCCAGCACGACGACACCGCCACCGAGGTCGCGAACGCCATCAACGCCGCCGAGGAGCGCATCCGCGCCGCCGTCCCGATCGCCAGGGTCATCTACCTGGAACCCGACATCTACAGCGAGTCCGCCGCCTCCGCCGGCCGCAACCCCGCCAAGAGCCCGGGCGGCGACGGCCACTGAGCCCCGAACCCGACAGAGGCCCCCAGGACCGGAGAACCCCGGCCCCGGGGGCCTCTCCGCGTGCCCCGCACTTCCCGTACGAGTGTGGGGCGCCGCACCGATCGGTGTAGATTCGTGACTGCCAGACGTCGCTGCTGATGGCGGTCGGGCGGTCCACGTGACCGGCCGAGGGAGAGAGGGCCTCCGACGACTGCACCGCGGTACACCCGGGCATTCGTATGCCGTCGCTGTGCCACATCGCGGTGCCAGGCGTTCCAACCGACCCTCGAACCCGAATCCACGAGGAGCAGCTCCAGTCATGACGACTGTCGCCAGCCAGCAGGACTTCAAGGTCGCCGACCTCTCCCTGGCCGCCTTCGGCCGCAAGGAGATCACCCTCGCCGAGCACGAGATGCCCGGCCTGATGTCGATCCGCCGCGAGTACGCCGAGCAGCAGCCGCTCGCCGGCGCCCGCGTCACCGGCTCCCTGCACATGACCGTGCAGACCGCCGTTCTCATCGAGACCCTGGTCGCCCTCGGCGCCGAGGTCCGCTGGGCCTCCTGCAACATCTTCTCCACCCAGGACCACGCCGCCGCGGCCATCGCCGTCGGCCCGAACGGCACCCCGGAGAACCCGCAGGGCGTCCCGGTCTTCGCCTGGAAGGGCGAGACCCTGGAGGAGTACTGGTGGTGCACCGAGCAGGCCCTCACCTGGCCGAACTCGCCCACCGGCGGCCCGAACATGATCCTCGACGACGGTGGTGACGCCACCCTCCTCGTCCACAAGGGCGTCGAGTTCGAGAAGGCCGGCTCCGCCCCGGACCCGTCCACCGCGGACAGCGAGGAGTACGGCCACATCCTCCGTCTCCTCAACCGCACCCTCACCGAGAACCCGCAGAAGTGGACCCAGCTGGCGTCCGAGATCCGCGGCGTGACCGAGGAGACCACCACCGGCGTCCACCGCCTGTACGAGATGCAGCAGGCCGGCGACCTCCTCTTCCCGGCGATCAACGTCAACGACGCCGTGACCAAGTCGAAGTTCGACAACAAGTACGGCTGCCGCCACTCCCTCATCGACGGCATCAACCGCGCCACCGACGTCCTCATCGGCGGCAAGACCGCCGTCGTCTGCGGCTACGGCGACGTCGGCAAGGGCTGCGCCGAGTCCCTCCGCGGCCAGGGCGCGCGGGTGATCGTCACCGAGATCGACCCCATCTGCGCCCTCCAGGCGGCGATGGACGGCTACCAGGTCACGACCCTCGACCAGGTCGTCGAGACCGCCGACATCTTCATCACCACGACCGGCAACAAGGACATCATCATGGCCGCCGACATGGCCAAGATGAAGCACCAGGCCATCGTCGGCAACATCGGCCACTTCGACAACGAGATCGACATGGCCGGCCTCGCCAAGACCCCGGGCGTCGTCAAGGACGAGGTCAAGCCGCAGGTCCACACCTGGACCTACCCCGACGGCAAGGTCCTGATCGTCCTCTCCGAGGGCCGCCTCCTGAACCTCGGCAACGCGACCGGCCACCCCTCCTTCGTCATGTCGAACTCCTTCGCGGACCAGACCCTGGCCCAGATCGAGCTCTTCACGAAGCCGGAGGAGTACCCGACCGACGTCTACGTCCTGCCGAAGCACCTGGACGAGAAGGTCGCCCGCCTCCACCTCGACGCCCTCGGCGTCAAGCTGACGACCCTCCGCCCCGAGCAGGCCGCCTACATCGGTGTCGAGGTCGAAGGCCCCTTCAAGCCGGACCACTACCGCTACTGATGCCCCGACCGGCGGCGCCCGCGCACCGACGCGACGCCGCCCCGGACACCCGTAGAGGATCCAGGCAGGCCCCCCGCACCCCCGTGCCGGGGGGCCTGCCCCGTCCCGCCCCCGCTACCGCACCCGGAAGCGCCCCCTCCCGAGGACCGACCCATGCCCCGCGGCCGATATTCGCTCCATGACCCGCACGACCACACCCCCCTCGGTGAAGAGCACTTCCACTGCGCCCCCGGCCCGTCCGGCTGGCGCTACGTCTCACAGACCACCACCCCCTCCGGCGACCACCGCGGCTCCGTCGACCTGGCCGTCGACGAACTCGGCCGCCCCATCCGCCTCGAACTCCACGCCGCCGGCTGGCAGGTCCGCGGCGCGGCCCTCGACGGCGTCACCTGGGTCCGCACGGACCCCACCGGAACCCACGCCACCGAAGGCAATGTGCGCGCCCACGCCTTCACCGGCACCTCCCCGGCGTTCCTCGTCGCCCTCACGCGACTCCTGCGTCTCACCTCCGATTCCCCCGAGACCCGCGTCAGGCTCGTCGCCATCACGGACCCGGTGCTCGCCCCCCGTACGGTCGACCAGTCCTGGGCCTTGCTGAGAAGTGAAGCGCACGCCACTGACAGTGGCCCCCTGACGGTGGACGAATACCAGGTCAGCGCCCTGGACACGGGCGAACGCCACACCGTCCACATCGCCGGCGACGTGGTCCTCTCCGCCCCCGGCATCGAACTAGAAGCCCTCGAGACCCCACCCTCGGTCTTCCCCTGACCTCACCCCGCAGGTAGGCACCTGTCCGCCCTGCAGGCACGCGGCAGCCCTCCCCGCAGGTGGTACGCGGCTCCCCGCCCCGCAGGCAGCCGCCTGCCCACCCTGCAGGCACGCGGCTGCGCCTTCAGACAGGTCGACCACCCCCTCCGCCCTCAGGCAGGCGGCGCGAACCCCGTCCGCCGAGCCCCCGACTCCTCCACCCCACCGGCGACGGGCCGATCCACCACCAGCGGAACGACCGCCGACTCCGCCCCCACCTGGGGAGCGCCGAGTGAAGAATCCTCGTGCGAGGGAGTGCCGCCCGGATCGGCGAAGCCCGACGCTGCAACGCCCGACGCTGCAACGCCGGGCGCTGCGATGCCGGGTGCTCCGACACCAGGCTCCGCGATGCCCAGGACCCCGGCCTCGGGGAACGCACCACCCCGCGGCACCCCCGCCCGCGCCGCGAACGCCCGCCGCGCGTCCCGCGCCTGCCGCTCGGCCACCACGCCCGCGAGATACGCGTCGGCCGGCACTCCCGGCGGCGGAGGCGTCCCGGTCCGCGCCACGAGCTCGTCGGCCAGCCGCTCCGCGAGCCGCCGTCCCACGGCCGGATCCAGCTCGCGCGCCCGCGTCAGGTACTGCCGCACCTCCAGCCACAGCGCCTCGGGCACCGCGGACAGATCGAGCCCGGCGAACCGCCCCGCCAGCCACGGCGGCGGAGGAGGTACGGCCATGACCCGCGCCGCGGGTATCCGCTCCCGCACCACCAGGGTCCCCGCGAACACGTCCCCGAGCCGCCGCCCGCGCTCCGACACCAGAGACGCGACACAGGCGATGACACCGAACGTCATGAGGATCTCCACGACCCCCAGCGCCCCGCGCACCAGCGCGTGCCGGAACCGGACCGGCCCCCCGTCGTCCCGCACCACCCGCAGCCCACAGGCCAGCTTGCCCAGCGAGCGCCCGTGCGACAGCGTCTCCACCGCGATGGGCGCCCCCACGAGCACCAGCAGGAAGGACGCGATCGACACGGCCATCACCGCGGCCTCGTCCAACGAGGCGGTGGCGACCGCGAGCCCGAGCGTGATCAGCAGATAGACCACCCACACGACGACCAGGTCGATCAGCACCGCCAGCGCCCGACTCGGCAGCCGCGCCGGCTGCAACCCCAGCACGACGGCGTCCCCCGTCACCAACCCACTCACGGCGCCCACCCTTCTCCGGCCTTCCCGACCCCTCCGCACGCCAGTCTGCCAAGCTGACCCGCAGCGCGCCGCAGTAGTACGGACCCGTCCGCAGCCAGTGCCTGGAGCAGCAGCCGATCATGGACCTCGACGTCTACGTCACCGCCCACCGCGCCGAGTGGGAGCGCCTCGACCACCTCCTGCGCCGAGGCGGCAAGCTCACCGGCGCCGAGGCCGACGAACTCGTCTCCCTCTACCAGCGCACGGCCACCCACCTCTCGATCGTCCAGTCCAGCACCCCGGACCCGATGCTCACCGCGCGGCTCACCCAGCTCGTGGCCCGCGCCCGCGCCACCGTCACCGGCACCCGCCGCTCCTCCTGGCGCGACGCCGTCCGCTTCCTCACCGCCGGCTTTCCCGCCGCCGTCTACCGCTCACGCCACTGGTGGATCCCCACCGCCGTCCTCTGCACGCTGCTCGCCGCCCTCATCGGCTGGTGGATCGGTACGCACCCGGAGGTCCAGGCCGCGATCGGCGCCCCCTCCGACCTCCGCGAGATGACCCGCCCCGGCGGCCAGTACGAGACGTACTACTCCAGCCACCCGGCAGCCTCCTTCGCCGCTCAGGTCTGGACGAACAACGCACAGGCCGCCGCCATGTGCCTGGTCCTCGGCGTCTTCCTGGGCATCCCCGTGCTCGGGGTCCTCTTCCTGAACGTGCTGAACCTCGGCGTCGGCATCGGCCTGATGTCCTCCGCCGGCCGCCTCGACGTCTTCCTCGGCCTGGTCCTCCCGCACGGCCTGCTCGAACTCACCGCCGTCTTCGTCGCCGCCGGCACCGGCCTCCGCCTCGGCTGGACCGTCATCGATCCGGGCCCCACCACCCGCCGGGCCGCCCTGGCCGAGCAGGGCCGCGCCGCCATCGGCATGGCCATCGGCCTCGCCCTCGTCCTCTTCGTCTCCGGCCTCATCGAAGGCTTCGTCACCCCCTCGGGCCTCCCCACCTGGGCCCGCATCACCATCGGCATCGCCGCTGAGCTGGCCTTCCTCGCCTACGTCTACGTCCTCGGTGCCCGCGCCGCCCGTTCCGGCGACACCGGCGACCTCGACGAACCCGACCGCAGCGCCACCCTCCCCACCGCCGCCTGATGTGCGGACCACCCCTCTGACCTGCTAGTGTCCTCCGGTGCCCACAAAAGCCGTTGACACGGCGCGCGTGGGGAGGTAGATTCAAACGGTTGCCTAGAGCTGGACAGTTCGGCAGCAATCAAGTAGAGTCTTACTCACTCCGATTGGGAATTCGATTCCACGGAGTCACCCCGATTCCTATTCGAATCACGAAAGCCACCGATTAGGTCGGCCCAAATGATTCTGATAAAGTCGGAAACGCCGAAAGGCCCCCGGAGCGAAAGCAAAAGGGACCGGAAAGCACCGAGGAAATCGGATCGGAAAGATCTGATAGAGTCGGAAGCGAAGGAAGCGCCCGGAGGGCCTGGAAACAGGAACGAAGGAAGCGTCCGCACCTTGAGAACTCAACAGCGTGCCAAAAATCAACGCCAGATTAGT
>NZ_JBHJQI010000092.1:0-32899 GCF_042262805.1 Streptomyces sp. NPDC056361 | reverse complement strand
GGCGGGGGGTGTCGGTCGGGGACACCCCGCTCGCGACCGGGAGTTACGCGGCCACGCCGACCGGCACCGCCGCCGGGGCGAGCGCGATCTCCAGCACCTGCCGGACGTCCGTCACCGGGTGGACCTCCAGCTTCTCCAGGATCTCGGCCGGGACGTCGTCCAGGTCGGCCTCGTTCCGCTTGGGGATCACGACCGTGGTGATGCCCGCCCGGTGCGCGGCGAGGAGCTTCTGCTTCACGCCGCCGATCGGCAGCACCCGGCCGGTGAGGGAGACCTCGCCGGTCATGGCCACGTCCGTACGGACCAGACGGCCGCTCAGCAGGGACGCGAGGGCGGTCGTCATGGTGACGCCCGCGCTCGGGCCGTCCTTGGGGACGGCGCCCGCCGGGAAGTGGATGTGCACGCCCCGGTCCTTGAGGCCGGTGACGGGCAGCTCCAGCTCCGCGCCGTGCGAGCGGAGGAAGGAGAGCGCGATCTGCGCGGACTCCTTCATCACGTCGCCCAGCTGGCCGGTGAGCGTCAGCCCGGCGGCGCCGGTCTCCGGGTCGGCGAGGGACGCCTCGACGAAGAGCACGTCACCGCCCGCCCCGGTCACGGCGAGTCCGGTGGCGACGCCCGGCACGGCCGTGCGGCGCTCGGCCGGGTCCTGGGCCGACTCGGGCACGTGGTGCGGTCGTCCGATGAGCTCCCGCAGGTCCTCCGGGGTGACGGTGAACGGCAGCTCGCGGTCGCCCAGTTCGTGCTGGGCCGCGACCTTCCGCAGCAGCCGGGCGATCGACCGCTCCAGGGTGCGGACGCCCGCCTCGCGGGTGTACTCGCCGGCCAGCTTCCGCAGGGAGGCGTCCTCCAGGACGACCTCGCCGGACTCCAGGCCGGCCCGCTCCAGCTGGCGCGGGAGCAGGTGGTCGCGGGCGATGACGACCTTCTCGTCCTCCGTGTAGCCGTCGAGCCTGACCAGCTCCATGCGGTCGAGGAGCGCCTCGGGGATGGCTTCGAGGACGTTGGCCGTGGCGAGGAAGACGACGTCGGAGAGGTCGAGTTCGACCTCCAGGTAGTGGTCGCGGAAGGTGTGGTTCTGCGCCGGGTCGAGGACTTCGAGGAGCGCCGCCGCCGGGTCGCCCCGGAAGTCGGAGCCGACCTTGTCGATCTCGTCGAGCAGCACCACCGGGTTCATGGACCCGGCCTCCTTGATCGCCCGCACGATCCGGCCGGGCAGGGCGCCCACGTAGGTCCGCCGGTGGCCGCGGATCTCGGCCTCGTCGCGTACGCCGCCGAGCGCGACCCGGACGAACTCGCGGCCCATGGCGTGGGCGACGGACTCGCCGAGCGAGGTCTTGCCGACGCCGGGCGGGCCGACGAGGGCCAGCACGGCTCCGCCGCGACGGCCGCCGACGACGCCGAGGCCGCGGTCGGAGCGCCGCTTGCGCACGGCCAGGTACTCGGTGATGCGCTCCTTCACGTCGTCGAGGCCGGCGTGCTCCGCGTCGAGGACGGCGCGGGCGCCGCGGATGTCGTAGGCGTCCTCGGTCCGCTCGTTCCACGGCAGTTCGAGGACGGTGTCGAGCCAGGTGCGGATCCAGGAGCCCTCCGGGGACTGGTCGCTGGACCGCTCCAGCTTCTCGACCTCCTTGAGGGCGGCCTCGCGGACCTTCTCGGGCAGGTCGGCGGCCTCCACGCGGGCGCGGTAGTCGTCGGACTCGTCGCCCTCGGCCTCGCCGTTGAGGTCGCGGAGCTCCTTGCGGACGGCTTCGAGCTGGCGGCGGAGCAGGAACTCGCGCTGCTGCTTGTCGACGCCCTCCTGGACGTCCTTGGCAATGGTCTCGGCGACGTCCTGCTCGGCGAGGTGCTCGCGGAGCTGGGCCGTGGCGAGCCTGAGGCGGGCGACCGGGTCGGCGGCCTCCAGGAGCGCGACCTTCTGCTCGACGGTGAGGAAGGGCGAGTATCCGGAGTTGTCGGCGAGGGCGCCGACGCCGTCGATCTGCTGGACGCGGTCGACGACCTGCCAGGCCCCGCGCTTCTTGAGCCAGCTCGTGGCGAGCGCCTTGTACTCCTTGACCAGTTCGGTCACGGCGCCGGGCAGCGGGTCGGGCAGGGTCTCCTCGACCGTGCCGCCCTCGACCCACAGGGCCGCGCCGGGGCCGGTCGTGCCGGCGCCGATGCGGACGCGGCCGATGCCGCGGATCAGCGCGCCGGGGTCGCCGTCGGACAGGCGCCCCACCTGCTCGACGATGCCCAGGACGCCGGTTCCGGCGTAGGTCCCGTCGACGCGGGGCACCAGGAGCACCCGCGGCTTGCCGGCGCCGGGCCGCGCGGCGGCCTGGGCGGCCTCGACGGCGGCGCGCACGTCGTTGTCGGACAGGTCGAGCGGCACCACCATGCCGGGCAGCACGACCTCGTCGTCGAGCGGCAGGACGGGCAGAGTGAGCGGCACGGACGGCATGGACTCAGCAGCCATGATCTCCCCTTCGGCATTCAAGTTGAGCTGTACCGACTCAATGCACCTGAGCCCAGGAATGTTCCCGCACGTTCGTTCGCTCTGAGCGATCACCCTCCCGCGGGTGCGCGGCACGGGATGTAATGCCTCCATGGATATAGCAGCCATTACATCGGCTTGGGTGGCGGGCTGGACCGTCTCCCGGGGCGCTCCCGCCGCCGTCCCCGAGCCCTGGGGGCACCGCATCGACGTCGGCCTGCCCCGCCATGTCGTACGGCACGTCCTGCCCGCCCCCGACGCGGCCTCCGTCGGCGCGCTCTGCGCCCGGCTCACCGAGCCGTACAGCTGGCTCAAGGTGATGGCGACCCCCGAGGAGGTCGCCCCCTGGATCACCGAGGGCTGGACCGTCCCCGACGACCCCGGCTTCATGATGCTCAAGCCCCTGGACCCGGGCGCCAGGCCCGCCCCGCCCGAGGGCTACGCCCGGACCACCGAGACGCGGGACGGCGTCATCCGGGTCCGGATCCTCGCCCAGGACGGCACCCTCGCCGCCCGCGGCCAGATCGCCCCGACCGGCTCCACCGCCGTCGCCGACCAGATCGAGACCGACCCCGCCCACCGGCGCCGCGGCCTCGGCTCCAACGTCATGCGCACCCTGGAGGCCGCCGCCGCCCAGGCCGGCGCCACGACCGGCATCCTCGCCGCGACCACCGACGGCCTCGCCCTCTACGACTCGCTCGACTGGCGCTACCAAGGCCCCCTCACCGGAATCGTCCGCGACGGCGCCTGACACTCCGACACACCCCGGACCGTCCGTCCGGCTGCGCGGGGGACCCCGCAAGGGGCATGCTCGATCCATGGTGCGAGGCGTACGGCGAAAGTGGTGCGGGGCCCTGCTGCTCGCGGCGGCCCTGACCGTCGGCGGGACGAGCGGCTGCGGCAGCGGAGCCCCGTCCGCTCCCGGCGGACCGCCGTCGACCGCGAGCACACCCCCCGCGCCGCCGACGGAGACGACCACCGGCGGCACACCCCCGGACGCGGGCACGCCCGGCACGAAGCCCCCGGACGCGAGCACGCCCCCCGCACCACGGACGGACCCCCCGGCCACCGGCCCGACACCGGCCTCGACCACCCCGCCGCAGACCCCGCGTCCCGGTGACGTCCTCGTCGAGGTGGTCGTCACCGGCGGCCTCGCCGGCATCCACAACCGCCTCGTCGTCCGCTACGACGGCACCTGGACCAGCACCTCCGGCGTCAAGCCGCCCCGCACCGGACACATGGCCCCCGCCGCGACCGCCGAACTGCGCGCCGCCCTGGAGGACCCCGCCTACGCCCGGGTCCCCCCGCGCCCCACCGGCAGCCCGATCCCGGACGGCTTCGAGTACCGCATCACCCACCACCACCGCCTCGTCATCGCGGGCGACGGCGAACGCCCCCCGGCCCTCCAGCGCGTCTTCGCGGCCCTCCCGGAGGGCGGCCCGCCGACGGGCCGGTGACCGGCGGCGGGACGGGCGCGTGACCGGCGGCGGCGCGGCGGGCGCGTGACCAGCGGCGGCGTGAGGGGGCGCGACCAGCAGCGCGACGGCACGAGGGGGCCCGTGACCGGCGGCGCGACGGGCCCGGCAGGTCCCCCGGCCCCGGCAGACCCCCGACCCCGGCTACCCGCGCAGCAGCCAGTCCCGTGTCAGCGCCATGACGTCCGCACGCGTGTGCGTGCCGTGGTCGGCCGCGATGAGGGGGTTGGCGACGCGCAGCGCGAAGACGAGCATGCAGCGGGCCTCGACGTCGGCCTCGTCGGGGCAGAAGCTCCGGAAGAGCGACCGCAGGTACTCCATGCGCCGGTTGTCGGTGCGGCGGAGGCGCTCGGCGACGGCGGCGTCGCGTCGGGCCCAGTCGCGGATGGCGAGGTCGACGGTGGTGCCGGTCACCGGTTCGCCGAAGGCGTCGCGGACGATGTCGAAGAGCCGTTCCAGCTTGGCCCGGGGATCCCCGCCGCCGCTCTCGACCCGCTCGATCACGGCGTCGGTGACCTCGCGCTCCCAGGTGTCGAGCATCTCGGCGAGCAGGGCGTCGCGGTTGGCGAAGTAGCCGTAGAAGCCGCCCTTGCTGACGCCGAGGGCCTGGGCCAGCGGCTCGATCCGTACGGCTTCGGGGCCGCCCTCGGCCAGCGCGCGCAGGCCCTCCTCGACCCACCGACCACGGGGGGTGCGGATCGCTCCCATGCTGTGCCCCTCCTCACCTCTCCGTTCCTCAGCCCGACTATACGGTGCCGTACAGATGGGTCTACGCTTGATCTATACGCCACCGTATAGACGTCGTCCCGACGTCGGAACAGGGGTACGGCCATGAGACTTCCCCGCACCGCGCACACCTCCCACCCGTGGCGGATCCACGAGATCGCCGGCGACTTCCAGGTCGAGGACGTGTGGGAACTGCCCGTCACGGGCGGCCCGGACGACCTCGAACGCCTGGTGCGGCAGTTCACCGGCGAGAACAGGACCGCCCTCTCCGCGCCGGTGGTCCGCACCCTCTTCGCGGTCCGCTGGAAGCTGGGGGCGCTGCTCGGCTGGGACAAGCCGGCCGCGGGCCTCGGCGGGCGCGTGGAGACCCTCAGGGACCGGCTGCCGGACGACCTTCGCGCGGGGGCGCGGGGGCCCGACCTCCGAGCGGTCCCCTTCACGTCCGTCTACCAGGCGCACGACGAGTGGGTGGCGGAGAGCGCCAACCGGACCGTGCACGCGGTGATGCACATCGGCTGGGTCCCGGACGGCGCCCCGGGGCGCCACCGCGCCCGGATGGCCGTACTGGTGAAGCCCAACGGCCTGCTGGGCGCCGTCTACATGGCGGGGATCAAGCCGTTCCGGTACCTGGGCGTGTACCCGAAGCTGCTCGGCGCGATCGGCCGCGAGTGGGAGGCGAACAAGACGGCGGCCTGACGACGGCCTGACGACCGAACCGGCCCCACCGAGGGGGCGGCACCGCCGCCCGGCCACCGCCGGGCGGCCCCGCGTCAGCCCTCGGTCGCGGCGATCGCCGCGTACTGCCGCCGCAGGTAGCCGCCGACGCGGGCCGGCATGTCCATGGAGGCCGGGTCGAGGGCCCACTGGATCTGGAGGCCGTCCATGACGGCGAGGTGTTCCTGGGCGACGGCGAGGCAGTCGGTGCCGGTGCGGAGTTCGCCGCGCCGGACGGCCGCCTCCAGGAGGTCGACGGTGTGCCGGAGCACGCGCGCGTAGCGCTCCTTGAAGTAGTCGTGGGCGGGGTGTCCGACGTTGCCGGACTCGCCCACCAGGACGTTGAACATGCGGACGATGCCGGGGCGCCTGGTGTTCTCCTCGATCAGGGCGACGAGGGTGTCGAGGTAGGCCTTGTACGACGCGGGCTCCTCGCCGAACAGGCGCTCCACGTCGTGCCGCTCGCTCTGCGCGAGGACCGAGAGGAGCAGGTCCTCCTTGCTGCGGAAGTGGTGCAGCAGTCCGCCCTGGGTGATGCCGCAGTCATGGGCGATCCGGGCGAGCGAGGAGGCGTGGAAGCCCCACCGCCCGAAGTGGTCGACGGCGGTGTCCAGGATCTTCTGTCGGCGCGCGTCACCGACCGCGTAACTGCCCCGGCCTGCGCTCTTGCGGGGCGTTCGGCCCGTGTTCTCCGGCATGCGCCCCACCTTAGACCGGCCCGGAAAGGCACTTTTGTGCTGTGACCCAGGACACATTGCAGAAACCTAGTGGTCACTCGGTTTTCACGCCTAGCCTGAGGGCGTCAAAGGGCGGCACCGCTCTCCCCGGCCACACCCAGGAGCCCTGACATGCACCCGTACCAGGACCCCTCCCGCCCCGTCGACGCACGCGTGGAGGACCTCCTCTCCCGGATGACGCCGGAGGAGAAGGCCGGCCAGCTCTTCCACTCGATGCTGATGATGAACGCCGACGGCACCCCGGTGACCGACACGGACGGCTCGATGCTGCCCCTCACCACCCCCGAGCTCATCGAGGGACGGCAGCTCACCCACTTCAACCTGCTCGGCACCTACGGCGCCCGCGAGATGGCCCTCTGGCACAACGCGATCCAGGAGATGGCCGCGAGCACCCGGCTCGGCATCCCCGTCTCGCTCTCGACGGACCCGCGGCACGCCTTCACCGACAACGTCGGCGCCTCCTTCAACTCCGGCGCCTTCTCCGCCTGGCCCGAGGCCCTGGGCCTGGCGGCCGTCGGCGACCCGGAGCTGGTCTTCCGCTTCGCCGACACCGTCCGCCGCGAGTACCTCTCCGTCGGCTTCCGCACCGCGCTCCACCCGCAGATCGACCTCGCGACCGAGCCCCGCTGGTCCCGCCAGTCCGGCACCTTCGGCTCGGACGCCAAGCTGACGGCCGAACTGGTCGAGGCGTACGTCCGCGGCCTCCAGGGAGACCGCCTCGGCACCGACTCGGTGTCCGCGATGGTCAAGCACTTCCCCGGCGGCGGCCCGCAGAAGGACGGCGAGGACCCGCACTTCCCGCACGGCAAGGAACAGGTCTACCCCGGCGGCCTGCGCGACCTGCACCTGGAGCCGTTCAAGGCGGCCGTCGCCGCCGGCTGCGCGCAGATGATGCCGTACTACGGCCAGCCCGTCGGCACCGACTGGGAGGAGGTCGGCTTCGGCTTCAACCGGGGCGTCATCGACGGACTCCTCCGCCGGGAGCTCGGCTTCACCGGCATCGTCTGCACCGACTGGGGCCTGCTCACCGACGCCGTCATCTTCGGCGAGACCCACGAGGCGCGGGCCTGGGGCGTCGAGCACCTGAGCGTCGCCGAGCGGGCGGCCAAGGCCCTCGACGCGGGCGTCGACCAGTTCGGCGGCGAGCAGTGCCCCGAGGTGATCGTCGAGCTGATGGCGTCGGGCCGGATCCCCGAGTCGCGGGTCGACGACTCCGTACGCCGCCTGCTGCGCGAGAAGTTCCTGCTCGGACTCTTCGACGAGCGGCGGTACGTCGACCCCGACGAGGCCGCGGAGACCGTCGGCCGCGCCGACTTCAAGGCCGCGGGCGCCGCCGCCCAGCGCCGCTCCCTCACCGTCCTCACCGACGGACCGCTCCCCCTGACGGGCCGACCGAGGCTGTACGTGGAGAACGTCGACCCGGCGGTCGCGGCGGCGTACGGCGAGGTGGTCGCCGACCCGGCGGCGGCCGACCTCGCCGTCCTGCGGCTCCGCACCCCGTACGAGGAGCGGCCGAACCTCTTCGAGTCCTTCTTCCACTCCGGCTCCCTCGCCTTCCCCGACGACGAGCTGGCCCGGATCCTCGGACTGCTCGCCGCCGTGCCGACGGTGGTCTGCGTCAACCTGGAGCGCCCGGCCGTCCTGCCGGAGATCGCCGAGCGCGCGGCCGCGCTGATCGCCGACTACGGCGCGAGCGACGAGGCCCTGCTCGACGTGGCCTTCGGCCGGGCGCGGGCCGAGGGCCGGCTGCCCTTCGAACTGCCCCGCTCCATGGCCGCGGTCGAGGCCTCGCGGCCCGACGTCCCGAACGACACGGCGGACCCGGTCTTCCCGTACGGCCACGGCTTGCCTCTGTAGGCCGCGCACCGCCGAACCACCAAGGGTCTCGCCTCGGGCCTGCCGGAGACCTACCCGAAGATCTCACCTCGGGGCTGTCAGAGACCCGCCCGAAGATCTCGCCGCGGGCCTGCCGCAGACCCACCCGAAGATCTCACCGCCGCCCCGCCGGAGACCCACCCGCAGGTCTCGCCGCCTGCCCGGCACCCGCAGGGCTGCCGGATGCCTCTCAGCGGGCCCGGCGCCCAGCACCGCCGGAAGCCTGCCGGAGATCTCGCCGCCGGCCCGGCACCCGCAGGCCGCGGACCCGGCACCCGAAGCCTCCGCAGACCGAGGCGGCCACGGAGACCGCAGAGGCCACGGAGACCCCGCAGCCCGCGGAGCACCTCCGCCGCACCCCCGTCACAACCCCGCCGCAGTCCCGCCGGAGGTCCCGGCGCAGACGCGGCACCCCCCAGACCGCGGAGTACCTGAACGACTCCGCGCACGATCCGGGGCCCTCCCGTGGGGGGCTGGGCCCCGGATCGATCCCCCCTGCCCGCATGTCATGCACCTGAAGGGTTCTCCCATGCGCAAGCGCACGTACCTCGCCCTGTCTGCGGCCACCGCCGTGCTCGCCGGAGCGGGCGCCACCGCCTACGCCACGACGGCGGACACCGCCGCGTCCGGCCCCGCCCACCCGCTCGCCGGGATGCGGATCCTGATCTCCAACGACGACTCGATGCAGGCCGCCAAGGCGAGCAACTCCGACGGCCTCGGCCTCTACGAGCTCCGCCGCGCGATGTGCGCCGCCGGGGCCGACGTCGTCGTCATGGCCCCCTGGCAGGTCCAGTCCGGCAAGGGCACCGCCGTCACCAACGGCGGCGTCGTCACCGCGCAGCGCCGCACCGCCCTGCCCGCCGGGTACGAGAACGACTGCGGCCGGGCACCCTCCGGCGGCGCGGTCTACGGCGTCTGCCTCTCCGCCGGCCCCTGCGCCAAGGACTCCCCGTCCGCCACGCCCGCCGACACCGTGAAGCTCGCCCTGCGCGGCGGCCTCAGAGCGAAGGCCGGCTGGACCGAGGCCCCCGACCTCGTCCTCACCGGCATCAACTCCGGCCCCAACGTCGCCGCCAGCGTCAACGACTCCGGCACGGTCGGCGCGGCCGTCGCCGCCATCGACCAGGGCGTCCCGGCCCTCGCCTTCTCCTCCTCGGGCGACGAGAGCAACCTGAACTTCCCCGTCGTCAACTACCGGGCGCACGCCGAATTCGGCGCCCGCCTCGTCGCCGGACTGAAGCAGCGCGGACTGCTGACCCCGAAGTTCGCCCTGAAGGTCGACTACCCCGACGTCAGCGCGGGCGCGAAGGCCAAGGCCCCGGTGTGGACCCGCGTCGGCGACGGTGCCGTCGTCTACCACGCCTTCGAGCAGCGCGGGGACGGCGACTCCTTCGACATCGCGCTGGGCCTCTGCCCGCTGGACGGCAGCGGCGAGGGCGAGTGCGCCGAGGGGCGGAAGGACGCCGACTCCACCTGGCTGCTCGACAAGGGCCACGTCACGATCGCCCCGGTCACCTGGGACCGCACCTACGGCACCCCGGTCGACGCCCGCCGCGAGCTGAACCGCATCGAGCACTTCGTGCAGCACGAGGCCCCCCGCCCCTGAGCCCGCGCGGCGCCCCGCACGGGCCCCGCGCCCCGCTCCCGCTCCACGAACCGGCCTCACGCCCCCACCCCGTGGACCGGCCTCGCGCACCCGCTCCGCGAACCGGCTCCACGAGTCCGCTCCGTGACGCCTCGACTCCGAAACGTGTTTGTCCCGGCCTCCCCGCCCCGCGAGGATGGCCGGGACAGACTGCCGAGACGAGAGCGGATACGACGATGTCCTCCCCCTTGACCCTCGACCGCCGCGAAGGACCGTACGGAGAGGTCGTGCTGCGCCGCCGCGCGGAGCACTTCGAGATCATCGCCAACGGCACCTTCCTCATGGACACCTCCGACGGCCGCTCCGAGCGGCTCCTGATCGACGCGGCCCTGGCCGCCCTCCCCGCCGGCTCGCGCTCCGGCGCCACCGTCCTCGTCGGCGGCCTCGGCGTCGGCTTCTCGCTCGCCCACGCCGCCGCCGACCCCCGCTGGGGGCGCATCGTCGTCGCCGAGCGCGAGGAGGCGATCATCGACTGGCACCGGCAGGGCCCGCTCGCCGCCGTCTCCGGGGCCGCGCTCGCCGATCCGAGGACCGTGATCCTGCACACGGACCTGATGGACTACCTCCGTTCCTCGACCGACATGTACGACGCCCTCTGCCTGGACATCGACAACGGCCCCGACTGGACGGTCACCGAGGACAACGAATCCCTTTACTCGGCTGAGGGATTGGCGGCCTGCGCAGCCCGCCTGAAACCCGGCGGGGTGCTCGCCGTGTGGTCCGCACGGCCCTCCGCCGATTTCGAAGAGTCGTTGCGGAATGCCGGATTCAGCGGGGTACGGACGGAAGAGATCCCGGTTGCCCGGGGCGTCCCCGACGCGGTCCACCTCGCCGTACGTCCCTGACGGCGCCCGGACCGCTCCTGGATAGCCGGGACGCCGCCGGTACCTCTAGGCTGCTGAGCCGACATCGGCGACGCGAGGCGGGGCAATGGAGCAGACACACACCACTCACCACGGTGCGGCGGCCACTCCGGGGGCCCAGCGGCGCGTCCTGGTGGTCGAGGACGACGCCACGATCGTCGAGGCGATCTCCGCGCGGCTGCGTGCCGAGGGCTTCCTCGTGCAGACCGCGACGGACGGTCCCGCGGCCGTCGACGCGGCCGAGGCCTGGCAGCCCGACCTGATGGTCCTCGACGTCATGCTGCCCGGCTTCGACGGCCTGGAGGTGTGCCGCCGGGTCCAGGCGCAGCGCCCCGTCCCGGTCCTCATGCTGACCGCCCGTGACGACGAGACCGACATGCTGGTCGGCCTCGGCGTCGGCGCGGACGACTACATGACCAAGCCGTTCTCGATGCGCGAGCTGGCCGCCCGGGTGCACGTGCTGCTGCGCCGGGTGGAGCGGGCCGCGCTGGCGGCGGTGACCCCGCGCAGCGGCATCCTGCGCCTGGGCGAGCTGGAGATCGACCACGCGCAGCGCCGGGTCCGGGTGCGCGCGGAGGACGTGCACCTGACCCCGACCGAGTTCGACCTGCTGGTCTGCCTGGCGGGCACCCCGCGGGCGGTGCTCTCCCGCGAGCAGCTCCTGGCCGAGGTGTGGGACTGGGCGGACGCCTCGGGCACCCGGACCGTGGACAGCCACATCAAGGCGCTCCGCCGGAAGATCGGAGCCGAGCGGATCCGCACGGTCCACGGAGTGGGTTACGCGCTGGAGACCCCGGCGCCGTGAGCCGGCCGGGGCCGGGGAGGCCGCACGTGGGACAGGGAACGCACCGGCCGAGACGGCCCCGCCGGATCGTGATCTCGATCAAGACGAAGCTGGGCGCCCTGGTCGTCGGGGCGGTCCTGCTGACCTCCGGCCTCGCCCTGGTGGCGATCCGCACGTCCACGGAGTTCCGGTACATCACGGTCTTCGCGATGATCGCGACCCTGCTGATCACCCAGTTCGTGGCGCAGTCCCTCACGGCCCCCCTCGACGAGATGACGACGGTGGCGGGGTCGATCTCGCGCGGCGACTTCAGCCGCCGGGTGCGGGGCGCGGACCGGCGGGACGAGCTGGGCGACCTGGCGTCGACGATCAACCGCATGGCGGACGACCTGGAGGCCGTCGACCGGCACCGCAAGGAGCTGGTGGCCAATGTCTCGCACGAGCTCAGGACCCCGATCGCCGCGCTCAGGGCGGTGCTGGAGAACGTGGTGGACGGGGTCTCCGAGGCCGATCCGGAGACCATGCGGTCGGCCCTGAAGCAGACCGAGCGGCTCGGCCGGCTCGTCGAGACGCTTCTGGACCTGTCGCGTCTTGACAACGGTGTCGTGGCGCTGCGGGCGAGCCGTTTCGAGGTCTGGCCCTATCTGTCGGGGGTGCTGCGGGAGGCGAACCTCGCCGCCTCCCAGCGCGGCCTGTCCTCCACGTCGGGGCTGCACAACCGCACGGACGTGCACCTGCACCTGGACGTGTCGCCGCCCGAGCTGGTCGCGCGCGCGGACGCGGAGCGGCTGCACCAGGTGATGGCGAACCTGATCGACAACGCGGTGAAGCACTCGCCGCCGCACGGCCGGGTCACGGTCCGGGCCCGGCGCGGCCCGTATCCGGACTCGCTGGAGCTGGAGGTCGAGGACGAGGGCCCCGGCATCCCGGAGTCGGAGCGGCACAAGGTCTTCGAGCGGTTCAACCGCGGCTCGGCGCCGCACCGGCCCGGTCCGGGCAGCGACGGCGGCACGGGTCTGGGCCTGGCGATCGCGCGCTGGGCGGTGGATCTCCACGGCGGCGGGATCGGTGTGGCCGAATCGTCACGTGGGTGCCGCATCAGAGTCACTCTTCCGGGCAGCCTTCGCCCGAGAGATTGACGTAGGGTTCGAACCGGAAGCGCATGTTCTGCGTGTACATGGACGGGACCTGCTTGTACGTGAGCGGGACCTGCGCCTACGTGAGCGTGCGCGATCAGGGATGCGGCCGAAGGGGGCCGTGCCCGCGCTTTTCCGTACCCTCACACCGACGGAACCATGGTTGTTTCCCGCCATTCACGGCCCCGAAACACCCCGTCGAGTGTGACTTGCGCGACGTTGGACTGCCCGGCCTGCACCTCTCGGCCGGACAGGCGTAGCCTTTATTTCCGCTGTCCATCACCTTGCGAAGCGGAAGAGGGCGGTTGCCGCCGTGTCGTCTCAGTCCCCCAGTACCCCGAGCTCCCCGGCCGACCAAGACGGGCCGGGCGTGAGCCCCGCAGCCGCCTTCGGTGCCAACGAGTGGCTCGTCGACGAGATCTACCAGCAGTACCTCCAGGACCCGAATTCGGTCGATCGTGCCTGGTGGGACTTCTTCGCCGACTACAAGCCCGGCGCATCGGAGACCCCGGCCGCCACCACTCCGAGCGCGTCCGCCGCGCCGCAGGCGAGCCCCGCACAGGCCGCGCCTTCGGCTCCCGCGGTCGTCCCGGCCCCCGCGCCCGCCCCGGTCGCGGCCCCTGCTCCGGTGAAGCCTGCCGCGGCCCCCGCGCCGGCCGTCGCGAAGCCCGCCGCCGCCGCTCCGGCGCCGGCCAAGGCCGCCCCGGCCGCCGAGGCCCCCGCGGGCCCGGAGCTGATCACGCTGCGCGGCCCCGCCGCCGCGGTCGCGAAGAACATGAACGCCTCCCTCGAGGTGCCGACGGCCACGTCCGTCCGCGCCGTCCCGGTGAAGCTGCTCTTCGACAACCGGATCGTGATCAACAACCACCTGAAGCGCGCCCGGGGCGGGAAGATCTCCTTCACGCACCTGATCGGCTACGCGATGGTGCAGGCGATCAAGGCCATGCCGTCGATGAACTACTCCTTCGCGGAGAAGGACGGCAAGCCGACCCTGGTCAAGCCGGAGCACGTGAACTTCGGTCTCGCGATCGACCTGGTGAAGCCCAACGGCGACCGCCAGCTCGTCGTCGCGGGCATCAAGAAGGCCGAGACGCTCAACTTCTTCGAGTTCTGGCAGGCGTACGAGGACATCGTCAAGCGGGCCCGCGTGGGCAAGCTGTCGATGGACGACTTCACCGGCGTCACGGTCTCCCTGACCAACCCCGGCGGCCTCGGCACCGTCCACTCCGTGCCGCGCCTGATGCCCGGGCAGTCGGTCATCATGGGCGTCGGCTCGATGGACTACCCGGCCGAGTTCCAGGGCACCTCCCAGGACACCCTGAACAAGCTGGGCATCTCCAAGGTCATGACCCTGACCTCGACGTACGACCACCGGGTCATCCAGGGCGCCGCCTCCGGCGAGTTCCTGCGCGTCGTCGCCAACTACCTCCTCGGCGAGGAGGGCTTCTACGACGACATCTTCAAGGCCCTGCGCATCCCCTACGAGCCGGTCCGCTGGCTCAAGGACATCGACGCGTCGCACGACGACGACGTCACCAAGGCCGCGCGGGTCTTCGAGCTGATCCACTCCTACCGGGTCCGCGGCCACGTCATGGCCGACACCGACCCGCTGGAGTACAAGCAGCGCAAGCACCCCGACCTGGACATCACCGAGCACGGCCTCACCCTGTGGGACCTGGAGCGCGAGTTCGCGGTCGGCGGCTTCGCCGGCAAGTCGATGATGAAGCTCCGCGACATCCTCGGCGTGCTGCGCGACTCGTACTGCCGCACCACCGGCGTCGAGTTCATGCACATCCAGGACCCGAAGCAGCGCAAGTGGATCCAGGACCGCGTCGAGCGCCCGCACTCCCGCGTGGAGCGCGAGGAGCAGCTGCGGATCCTGCGCCGGCTGAACGCGGCGGAGGCCTTCGAGACCTTCCTGCAGACGAAGTACGTCGGCCAGAAGCGCTTCTCCCTGGAGGGCGGCGAGTCCGTCATCCCGCTGCTCGACGCGGTCATCGACTCGGCCGCCGAGTCGCGCCTCGACGAGGTCGTCATCGGCATGGCCCACCGCGGCCGCCTGAACGTCCTCGCGAACATCGTGGGCAAGTCGTACGCGCAGATCTTCCGCGAGTTCGAGGGCAACCTCGACCCGAAGTCGATGCACGGCTCCGGCGACGTCAAGTACCACCTGGGCGCCGAGGGCACCTTCGTGGGTCTCGACGGCGAGGAGATCAAGGTCTCCCTGGCCGCCAACCCCTCCCACCTGGAGGCGGTCGACCCGGTCCTGGAAGGCATCGTCCGCGCCAAGCAGGACGTCATCAACAAGGGCGGCACGGACTTCACCGTCCTGCCCGTCGCCCTGCACGGCGACGCGGCCTTCGCCGGCCAGGGCGTCGTCGCCGAGACGCTGAACATGTCGCAGCTGCGGGGCTACCGCACCGGCGGCACGGTCCACATCGTCATCAACAACCAGGTCGGCTTCACCGCCGCCCCGGAGTCGTCGCGCTCCTCGATGTACGCGACCGACGTGGCCCGCATGATCGAGGCGCCGATCTTCCACGTGAACGGCGACGACCCGGAGGCCGTGGTCCGCGTCGCGCGGCTCGCCTTCGAGTTCCGCCAGACGTTCAACAAGGACGTCGTGATCGACCTCATCTGCTACCGCCGCCGCGGTCACAACGAGGGCGACAACCCGCAGTTCACCAACCCGCAGATGTACAACCTGATCGACAAGAAGCGCTCGGTGCGCAAGCTGTACACCGAGTCGCTCATCGGTCGCGGCGACATCACCCTCGAAGAGGCGGAGCAGGCGCTCCAGGACTTCCAGGGCCAGCTGGAGAAGGTGTTCGCGGAGGTCCGCGAGGCCACCAACGCCCCGGCGTCGACGACGGTCCCGGACGCCAAGGCCGCCTTCCCGGTCGGCGTCACCACCGCGGTCTCCCAGGAGGTCGTGAAGCGGATCGCCGAGTCGCAGGTCAGCATCCCGGAGCGGATCACGGTCCACCCGCGTCTGCTGCCGCAGATGCAGCGCCGTGCCGCCTCCATCGACGACGGCACCATCGACTGGGGCTTCGGCGAGACCCTCGCCATCGGCTCGCTGCTGATGGAGGGCACCCCGGTCCGGCTGTCCGGCCAGGACTCCCGCCGCGGCACCTTCGGCCAGCGCCACGCGGTCCTGGTGGACCAGGAGACCGGCGAGGACTACACCCCGCTGCTCTACCTGACCGAGGAGCAGGCCCACTACAACGTCTACGACTCGCTGCTCAGCGAGTACGCGGCGATGGGCTTCGAGTACGGCTACTCCCTGGAGCGCCCGGACGCCCTGGTCATCTGGGAGGCCCAGTTCGGCGACTTCGTCAACGGCGCGCAGACCGTCGTCGACGAGTTCATCTCCTCGGCCGAGCAGAAGTGGGGCCAGACCTCCGGCGTCACGCTGCTCCTGCCGCACGGCTACGAGGGCCAGGGCCCGGACCACTCGTCCGCGCGCCCGGAGCGCTTCCTCCAGATGTGCGCCCAGGACAACATGACGGTCGCCATGCCGACGCTGCCGTCGAACTACTTCCACCTGCTGCGCTGGCAGGTCCACAACCCGCACCACAAGCCGCTCATCGTCTTCACCCCGAAGTCGATGCTGCGTCTGAAGGCCGCGGCGTCCACGGTGGAGGAGTTCACCACCGGCGGCTTCCGCCCGGTGATCGGCGACACGACGGTCGACCCGGCCGGCGTCCGCAAGGTCGTCTTCTGCGCCGGCAAGGTCTACTACGACCTGGAGGCCGAGCGTCAGAAGCGCGGTGACACGGAGACCGCGATCATCCGTCTGGAGCGCCTGTACCCGCTGCCGGGTGCCGAGCTCCAGGCCGAGATCGCCAAGTACCCGAACGCCGCGAAGTACATCTGGGCGCAGGAGGAGCCGGCGAACCAGGGTGCGTGGCCGTTCATCGCGCTCAACCTGATCGACCACCTGGACCTGGCGGTCGGTGCGGACATCCCGGCGGGCGAGCGCCTGCGCCGGATCTCGCGTCCGCACTCCTCCTCCCCGGCGGTCGGCTCGGCCAAGCGCCACCAGGCGGAGCAGCAGCAGCTGGTCAACGAGGTCTTCGAGGCCTGATCGACCACGCCGTGCGCGTACGGACTCCGTGCGCGCACGGAAGGAGGCCCGGCACCCCAGGTGGGTGCCGGGCCTCCGGCGTGCGCGGCCTATCCTGGGCGCATGTACTTCACCGACCGTGGCATCGAGGAACTGGAGAAGCGGCGCGGCGAGGAGGAGGTCACCTTCGAGTGGCTCGCCGAGCAGCTGCGGACCTTCGTCGACCTCAACCCCGACTTCGAGGTGCCGGTCGAGCGCCTCGCGACCTGGCTGGCGCGTCTGGACGACGACGAGGACGACGACGAGTAGGAGCCGCGCCCGGCGGCGGGGTCACTCCCGCGGCCGTTCGCAGGCGAGCCCGAGCACCCCGTGGGCGACGAGCAGCGCCCCGGCCGTCGCCCAGCCGCCGCTGCGCCGGCCGATGCCCCAGGCGAGCAGCGGCACCCCGGCGGCCAGCTGCACCCCGCTCAGGGCGCGCGCCAGGGGGCCGCGCGCGTACCGGCCGAGGGGCCCCTCCACCACCGCGTCGAGTTCGGCGCGCACGGCGTCGCCTCCCCAGGTCTTCAGCTTCGTGAGGGCGGGGGCGATCCCGTCGCCGGGCCCTTCGAGCTGCTCGGCGCCCTGGGCCAGGGCGACGGAGCGGAGCCGGTCGGCGTGCTCGCCGGGCGTGAGGCCGGTCGGCAGGGCGAGACCGGCGCGGGCGAGGACGGCGACGACGCCGACGAGCCGGCTGTGGGCGTCGGCTTCCGGGTCGGGCCCGGTGAGCGGTTCCAGGGCCTGGACGTCCAGGACGGGGTCGAGGGAGAGCCGGGCGGCGAAGGTCCGCATGGCCTCGTCCTCGCCGACGGGGGTGCCGTCCGCGAGCCAGGTGTAGCCGACGGTCCGGCGGAAGCCGGCGGCGAGCGTGAGTCCGGCCCTTTCGCGGTCCCACCACAGCGCGACGACGGGCCAGGTGGCGGCGGAGACCGCGAGCGCGGTGGCCCAGCCGGTGACGACCTGTTCGACCGGCTCCCCGCCGTGCAGCCAGGGCTTCCCCTCCGGTACGAGCACGCTCCAGCCGGTGCCCGCGGGGGCGAGGAGGAGCTGCTCCCTGAGGAGGCCGGCAGGCGGGCGGACCGCCGGGGGGTCGGCACGGCAGAGCAGCAGCGCCCCGACGGGGTTCGGTCCGGATGTCGCGTTCATGGGCCCTACGCTAGGCCAATTTGTCCGCGTACGAAGGTAATTGCCCCCACCCTGTCAGGGGAGAGTCAGGGTTGACTTCCCTTCACCGCGATATATCGTGTCTATCGAGAGACGCGATATGTTGCGTTGCCGAACGGGAGGTCAGCACCATGACAGAGTGGTCCGTCACCGAGCCGGTGAAACTCGCGCCGGCCGGCCCCGTCACCCGCCTGCAGGTCCGCATCGTCAACGGCGCGGTGAACGTGGTGGGGACCGACGAGAGTTCCGTCCGGGTGGAGATCTCCGAGATCGAGGGCCCGCCCCTGATCGTGTCGCAGGACGGCTCCACCCTGACCGTGAGCTACGAGGACCTGCAGTGGAAGAGCATCCTCAAGTGGCTCGACCGCAAGGAGTTCAAGCGCCGGGCCGTCGTCTCCGTCGCCGTCCCCGCGGGCGTCGACGTCGAGGTGGGGGTCGTCGGCGCCGAGGCCGTCGTCTCCGGCGTCAGCGGGCGTACGGAGGTCCGGGGTGTCACGGGCGACACGACCCTCCTCGGGCTTTCGGGCCCGGTCCGCGCCGAGAGCGTCTCGGGCAACCTGGCCGCGCAGTCGGTGACGGGCGCCCTGCGGGTCAACTCGGTGACCGGGGACGTCACGGTGATCGAGGGCTCGGGCGCCTCGGTGAAGGCCGACACGGTCAGCGGCGACATGGTCGTCGACCTCGACCCGGCCGAGCTCGACGGACCGCCCGCGGACATCCGGCTCACCAGCGTCTCCGGCGAGGTCGCCATCCGACTGCCGCACCCGGCGGACGCCCGGGTCGAGGCGAGCACCACCAGCGGCTCCGTGTCGAACGCCTTCGAGGACCTTCGCGTGGGCGGCATGTGGGGCGCCAAGTCCATCACCGGCACCCTGGGCGCCGGCCGGGGCACGCTCAAGGCGACCACCGTCTCCGGCTCCATCGCCCTGCTCCGCCGCCCCGAGGCGGACGAGGACGCCGCCGCCCTCCCGCCCGCCGCCCCCTCCGCGACCGGAAAGGTGCTCTGACATGCCCCCCGTCTTCGCCCACGGCCGTCTGCGCCTCTATCTGCTCAAGCTGCTCGACGAGGCCCCGCGCCACGGCTACGAGGTGATCCGCCTCCTGGAGGAGCGCTTCCAGGGGCTCTACGCGCCGTCGGCCGGCACGGTCTACCCGCGGCTCGCCAAGCTGGAGGCCGAGGGCCTCGTCACCCACGCCAGCGAGGGCGGCCGGAAGGTCTACTCGATCACCGACGCGGGCCGCGCCGAGCTGGCCGGGCGCGACGCCGAGCTGGAGGACCTGGAGCGGGAGATCCGCGAGTCGGTCTCGGAGCTGGCGGCGGAGATCCGGGACGACGTGCGCGGCGCGGCCGGCCGGGTGCGCAGCGAGATGCGCGCGGAGGCGGGGCGGACCCGGGCTGCGGAGTTCTCCGCCTTCGCCGACGCCAAGGAGGAGCTGCGCCGGGTCGGGCAGGAGTGGAAGGAGCAGGCCCGCGAGGCCCGCGCCGAGGCCAAATCCGCGCGCCGCCAGGCGAAGGAGTTCCAGCGGATCGCCCAGCAGGTGCAGGAGGAGGTCCAGGACCACTTCTCGCGCGGCGACTGGCCCAAGGGGGTCTGGGAGGGGATCTCGGACATCACGGCCCAGCTCGGCGGCCTGGTCGCGGGCACGACCCACCCGAAGGCCGCCGACCGGGAGCCGCCGTTCGCGGAGGCCCCGGCCGCCGACGCTCCGGAGTGGGCCCGGGAGACCGAGCCGTCCGGCGACCCGGCCCGGGACCTCGACCGGCTGCTCGACCGCTTCCGCGACGAGATCCGTGACGCCGCCCGCGACCACGGGGTGACCCAGGAGCAGCTGACCGAGACCCGCCACCACCTCTCGACGGCCGCGATCCGCATCACCGGCCTGCTGCACCCGCGCTCGGAAGCCTGACGCTTGTGGCGGGGCGGGGCGGGGCGGGTGCGGACCGCGCCGGGCCGGACCGGACCGGACCGCGCCGGGTCAGCCTCGGGTGGCCGTGACCGTGACCCGGGCGCCGGGAGCCGCCAGGACCCAGGCCCTGCTGGGGGACTTGCGGAGGACGACCGCGGCGCCGCGGGCCTTCAGCCGCCAGGTGCCGGGCGGGAGGGAGAGCTCGGTGACGCGGGAGCCGCGCCGGCCGGAGTCGTACGACAGGCGGTACACCCCGGCCGCCGGGTCGTAGGCGCTGGAGCGGACGGTGCCGGCGACGGCCTCGGCGTACGGCTCGGCGGTGAGCTCCTTGTTCGTGCGGAAGGCCCCCGTGCCGTCCACCGCGCAGTAGCCGCCGCCGTAGCACCACTCCCAGCCCGCCCAGCCGGAGCTGTAGCGGCCGAGCGAGGCCATGGCCTCCCGGTAGAAGCGGTTCATGTTCGGCCGGGAGTTGTCGAGCGGTCCCCACTCGCCCACCATGACGGGGACCTTGTACTCCTTGGGGTACTGGACGACGGCCTGCTCGTAGTTCTCGATCCAGCCGGCGGCCGGGTCGTAGTCGCCGCCCGCCTCCATGGCGCCGTTGTAGAAGTGCGGGGCGTAGACGACCTTCGGGTCGTCGATCCGGCCGAGCCCGGTGGGCACGCCCTCGCCCACGATGGGGGTCGGCTCGACGAAGACCCAGTTGTCGCGGTCGACGGCGCGGACCGCGTCCGCGATCCGGTTGTACATGGGGGTCAGCTGGTCCCGCTCGATCCGGCGGGCCGCCGTCGCCAGGTCCTCGCCCTCGCGGAGCTCGCCCATCGGCTCGTTGATCAGGTCGTAGCCGAGCACGGCCGGGTGGTCCTCGAAGCGGTCGGCGAGCACCCGCCACATGCGGGCCTGGGCCTGCCGCAGGTCCTCGTCCTCGTACAGGTGGGTGAAGGCCCGCTGCACGGCGGGCTCGAAGTACTCGGAGAACCAGTCGTCCGGGTGCGGGGTGAAGGGCAGGCCATCGGTCCTGGTCGCCCAGGCGGGGATGCCCCGGTGACCGAAGGCGGGTCCGAAGACGTCCTGGTGGGCGTCGAGGACGACCTTGACGTCGTAGCGCGCGGCCCAGTCCAGGACGCGCTCGATCTTCCGGAGGTACGTCTGGCTGTACTGGCCGGGGCGGGGCTCCAGGTCGTCCCAGAAGACGAGCAGGCGGGCGAAGTCGAAGCCCTTGGCCCGCATGTCGCGGAAGTGCTTCTCGGTGACGGCAGAGAGGGCGGCGTCGCCGCTGTGCGCCTTGTCGCCGACGTTCCAACCGCGCAGGGTGAGGACGCGGCCGTGCGCGTCGGTGAGGGCGGGTATGCCCGTCGCCGCCGGAGCGGCCGGGACCGCCGGGGCGACCGGATCCGCGTGGGCGGCCGTCGGGGCGAGCAGCGCGGCGACGGCGACGGCCGCGGCGAGGGTGGTTCGCAACAAGGGGACCTCCGGCACGACAAGGTGAGTGATGTTCACGTTTCGCGTGCCGGAGATCTCATCAGGTGTACTGACGCGTCATCAAGAGGTCGTCAGCACGATCTTTCCGAAGAGTTCGCCGGAGGCCATCCGCTCGAAGCCCTCCCGCGCCCGGTCCAGCGGCAGCACGTCGTCGATGAGCGGCCGGACGCCCGTCGCCGAGCAGAACGACAGCAGGTCCTCCAGCTCGTCCTTGGAGCCCATCGTCGAACCGACGACCTTCAGCTCCAGGAAGAAGATCCGGGTCAGCTCCGCGTGGGCGGGCCGGTCGCCGCTCGTGGCACCCGAGATGACGAGCGTGCCGCCCGGCCGCAGCGACTTCACCGAGTGCGACCAGGTGGCGGCGCCGACGGTCTCGATGACCGCGTCCACCCGCTGCGGAAGCCGCGCGCCCGGCTCGTACGCCTCGACGGCCCCGAGTTCGACGGCCCGCTTCCGCTTCGCCTCGTCACGGCTGGTGGCGTAGACCCGCAGGCCAGCCGCCTTCCCGAGGGCGATCGCCGCCGTGGCGACCCCGCCGCCCGCGCCCTGGACGAGGACCGAGTCCCCGGGCCGCACCCCGGCGTTGGTGAAGAGCATGCGGTAGGCGGTCAGCCAGGCCGTGGGCAGGCAGGCGGCCTCCTCGAAGGACAGCTCCTTCGGCTTGGGCAGCACGTTCCAGCGGGGCACGGTCACCCGCTCGGCGAACGTCCCCTGGTACCGCTCGGTGAGGATGGACCGCGGCTCGTCCGGCCCCACTCCGTGACCGGTCTGACCGATCACGGAGTGCAGGACGACCTCGTTCCCGTCCTCGTCGATGCCCGCGGCATCGCAGCCGAGGATCATCGGAAGCCTTCCCTCGGGCAGCCCCACCCCACGCAACGACCACAGGTCGTGGTGGTTCAGCGAGGCCGCCTTCACGGTCACGGTGGTCCATCCCGGCCGCACCTCGGGTTCGGGGCGTTCCCCCAACTCAAGGCCGTTCAGCGGCTGGTCACGGTCGATTCGGGCAGCGTAGGCAGCGAACATGGCCCCGACCCTAGGGTCCGACGGGTGCATGGCGGAACCACACACCCGTGTGACACACCCCCCAGTCGCTCCGCCCGGTCGCCCCGCCCGGTCGCTCCGCCCACGTGAAGGGGCCCCGTCCCGCGCGGTGCGGAACGGGGCCCCTTCAGGGCGCTCAGGAGCGAGCTCAGCGGCGCGCGACGCCCTCGGCGCGGGCGGCGGCGGCGACCGCGGCGGCGACGGCCGGGGCGACCCGCTCGTCGAACGGCGACGGGATGACGCAGTCGGCGGCGAGCTGGTCGCCGACGACGTCCGCGATGGCGTTCGCGGCGGCGATCTTCATGCCCTCGGTGATCCGGGAGGCCCGGACCTGGAGCGCGCCGGCGAAGATGCCGGGGAACGCGAGGACGTTGTTGATCTGGTTCGGGTAGTCCGAACGGCCGGTCGCCACGACGGCCGCGTACTTGTGCGCGACGTCGGGGTGGACCTCGGGGTTCGGGTTGGCCATGGCGAACACGAAGGCGTTCGGGGCCATGGAGGCGACGGCCTCCTCGGGGACCGTGCCGCCGGAGACGCCGATGAAGACGTCGGCGCCGGCGAGGGCGGCCTCCAGGGAGCCGCTCAGGCCCGCCTTGTTGGTGAGCTCGGCGATCTCGCGCTTGACGTCGGTGAGGTCCTCGCGGTCCCGGCTGACGACGCCCTTGCGGTCGGCGACCGCCACGTCGCCGAGGCCGGCCTCCAGCAGGAACTTGGCGATGGCCACGCCGGCCGCGCCCGCGCCGGAGATGACGCCGCGGAGGTCGCCGAGGGTCCGGCCGGTCAGCTTCGCCGCGTTGCGCAGGGCCGCGAGCGTGACGATCGCGGTGCCGTGCTGGTCGTCGTGGAAGACCGGGATGTCGAGGCGCTCCTGGAGCTTGCGCTCGATCTCGAAGCACCGCGGGGCCGAGATGTCCTCCAGGTTGACGCCGCCGAAGGACGGGGCCAGCCGGACGACGGTCTCGACGATCTCGTCGGTGTCGGTGGTGGCGAGGGCGATCGGGACCGCGTCCACGCCGCCGAACTGCTTGAAGAGGATGGCCTTCCCCTCCATGACCGGGAGGGAGGCCTCCGGGCCGATGTCACCGAGACCGAGAACGGCCGTGCCGTCGGTCACGACCGCGACGACCTGCGACTTCCAGGTGTAGTCGTTGACCAGCTCGGGCTGCTCGGCGATCGCGGTGCACACCTTCGCGACGCCGGGCGTGTAAGCGAGGGACAGGTCGTCCTTGTCCCGGAGGGGCACGGTGGCCTGCACGGCCATCTTGCCGCCCCGGTGGAGCGCGAAGACAGGGTCGAAGAGCTCTTCGGGAGTTTCTTCGGTGCCGCTGTCATTGCGAGGATTGACGATCTCCGCTGCCATTGGGTTGACCCCTTAAGTCTGTTTCATTTGAGGGTGGCCGCTCCTGGTTGAGGAGGGGTGGGGAGGCACCGCGGCCGCCTTGTCGGGCAGCCGCTCGGGCGCGCCGCACAACGCGCCCTGAGCCCCGGATGAGGGGTGTAAGGATCCTTCTTACCGGACAGACGGCACCGCAGACGAGTCCATAACCTCTCGGTGACGCGACTCATACCGAGAGCATCCGGACACGGACAGGGAACGACACGTCACCCGATGTCCCCATAGGTGCACACCCCACCCGAATGGTCGAGTTGCGCTCGTCCGAATGGCGAGATGAACCGGAGATTTTCCGGAGAAGGGGAAGGGATTCCGCAGATGGTCCGGCCTTGATGTACCGGCCTGTCGCGATTCGGGGGTCACCCGTTACCCGATTTTGACATCACTGGCCGTCGGTTTGAGGCGGTCCGAATGGCAAGATGCCGTAATCACACGAGGTCGCGGCACTCGAAGACGCGTACGCGACCTACTGGCAACTCCCTCAACGCCGGAGGAACCCGACCATGACCGCACGCTCCACGCGCTGTACGACCGTCGCCAAGACCCGCACGTCCCGTCTTGCCGCGGTCGCCGCCATCGCGGTCGCGGGCTCCATGCTGCTGACCGCCTGCGGCGACCAGACCGAGGGCGGCTCGACGCCCGAGGGCGGGACGAAGACCAGCGCGGCCTCCACGGCCCCGCTCTTCGCCAAGCTGCCTGCGGACATCCAGAAGGCCGGCGTCATCAAGGTCGGCACGGACGCCACCTACGCCCCGATGGAGTTCAAGCAGGGCACGACGATCGTGGGCGTCGACCCCGACATCGCCGCGGCGCTCTCCAAGCAGCTCGGCGTGAAGTTCCAGTTCGAGAGCGGCACGTTCGACACGCTGCTCACGGCCCTGCCGACCGGGCGCACCGACATCGTCATGTCGTCGATGACCGACACCAAGGCCCGCCAGGAGGGCCTGGACGACAAGGGCCAGAAGACCGGCACCGGCGTCGACTTCGTCGACTACTTCACCGCCTCCACCGGCATCCTGGTGAAGAAGGGCAACCCCGAGAACATCAAGTCGCTCGACGACCTGTGCGGCAAGAAGCTCGCGGTCCAGCGCGGCACCACGTACGAGCAGGCCGCCAAGGACCAGGCCGAGAAGTGCAAGAAGGACGGCAAGCCCGCCCTCACCTTCGAGTCCTTCCCGACCGACGCCGAGGCCCAGACCCGCGTCAAGGCGGGCGGCGCCGTCGCCGACCTGAACGACTCCCCGGTCGCCGCGTACATCGCGCAGACCGCGGGTGGCGGCAACGACTTCGAGGCCATCGCGAACAAGACGGACGCCGGCCTCTTCGGCATCGCCGTCGACAAGAAGAACACCCAGCTCCGCGACGCGCTGAAGGAAGCCCTGGACGCTGCCATCAAGGACGGCTCCTACAAGGCCGCCCTCGACAAGTGGAACGCCGGTGACGGCGCCATCCCCGCGGCCAAGATCAACGGCGGCTCCTGACTTCCCGGCACCACTGAAGGGCAGTCGTTGTGACTGACAAGTTCGACAAAGACAAGGTCGACAAGGTTCCCGCCGGGGCGTCCCCCGCCCCGACGGCGATCCCGCCGGAGGCCATCAGGGCCATTCCGGTCCGCCACTACGGTCGCTGGGTCGCCGGTGTCGTCGTGGCGGCACTGCTGGTGCTGCTCGTCGTGGCGTTCTCCCAGGGCGACGTCCGCTGGGCGACCGTCCCCGAGAAGCTGTTCGACCCCAGCATCCTCGAGGGCCTGGGGAACACGGTCCTGATCAGCGTCGCCTCGATGGCGCTGGGTCTGGTGCTCGGCGTGGTCTTCGCCGTCATGCGCCTGTCCAAGAACCCGGTGACGAGCACCGTCGCCTGGCTCTACATCTGGATCTTCCGCGGCACCCCGGTCTACGTGCAGCTGCTGATCTGGTTCAACCTCGCCCTGATCTTCCCGATCTTCAACATCGGGTTCTACAAGGACGAGATGACCGATGTCATGACCCCCTTCCTGGCCGCCCTGCTGGGTCTCGGCCTCAACGAGGGCGCGTACATGGCGGAGATCGTCCGGGCCGGCATCCAGTCGGTCGACGAGGGCCAGACGGAGGCGTCGCACGCGCTGGGCATGAGCCAGGCGAAGACGATGCGTCGCGTGGTGCTCCCCCAGTCGATGCGGGTGATCATCCCGCCGACGGGCAACGAGTTCATCAACATGCTGAAGACCTCGTCCCTGGTCGTGGCCGTGCAGTATCCCGACCTGCTGCGGGCCGCCCAGGACATCGCCTCGACCTCGTTCGCGGTGATGGAGATGTTCTTCGTCGCCTCGATCTGGTACCTGATCCTGACCTCGGTGTTCAGCGTCGGGCAGTTCTACCTGGAGAGGCACTACGCCCGCGGGTCGCTGCGCTCCCTGCCGCCCACCCCGTGGCAGAAGATCAAGGCGAACCTCTCCCGATTCTCCAACCGTGAGGCGGTGACCCGATGACCGCCATGGTGAAGGCCGAGGGCGTCCACAAGTCGTACGGCGCCGCGCACATCCTCAAGGGCATCGACCTGGAGGTGCAGAACGGCGAGGTGTTCTGCCTGATCGGCCCGTCCGGTTCCGGCAAGTCGACCTTCCTCCGGTGCATCAACCACCTGGAGCAGATCAACGCCGGCCGCCTGTACGTCGACGGCCAGCTGGTGGGCTACCGCCAGAAGGGCGACAAGCTCTACGAGCTGAAGGACTCCGAGATCGCCGCCCAGCGCCGCGACATCGGCATGGTCTTCCAGCGCTTCAACCTCTTCCCGCACATGACGGCCCTGGCCAACGTCATGGAGGCGCCCATCCAGGTCAAGGGCGAGACCAAGGCGGTGGCGCGCGAGCGCGCCGAGCGCCTGCTCGACCGGGTCGGCCTGGGCGACAAGGCGGGGAACTACCCCTCGCAGCTGTCCGGCGGCCAGCAGCAGCGTGTCGCCATCGCCCGCGCGCTGGCGATGGAGCCGAAGCTGATGCTCTTCGACGAGCCCACGTCGGCGCTCGACCCGGAGCTCGTCGGCGACGTCCTCGACGTCATGCGGGACCTGGCCGAGTCGGGCATGACGATGGTCGTCGTCACGCACGAGATGGGCTTCGCCCGTGAGGTCGGCGACTCGCTGGTCTTCATGGACGGCGGCGTCGTGGTCGAGTCGGGCAACCCGCGGGACGTCCTGACCAACCCCCAGCACGACCGGACGAAGGCGTTCCTGTCCAAGGTGCTGTAAGGCATGCGCGAAGGGGCGGTACGGGGTGACCCGTACCGCCCCTTCGCCGTGTCCGCCGGATTCCCTCGCGCGGCTACTTCACGGCGAGGAGCAGGGTGTCCGAGGGCGAGGCCCAGACCGGGCGCGCCTCGCCGAAGCCGGCGGCGCGGAGGGTGTCGGCGTGCCAGCGGGCGGAGGGCGTGTCGCCGTCGGCGTGCTCGCCGTAGATCTCGAAGCGGCGGGCGGTGGGTCCGGCGAGGGCCGGGTCCGCGGCGGCGGTGGCCCACCACTCGGCCCAGTCCAGGGCCCCGGCGGCCTTGGCCCGGTCCATGGCGGCGTGGCGGTGGGCGCGCTCGGCGGCGTTGATCCGCGGGGTGGTCTCGTCGATCATGTGGTCGGCGTTGAGGAACACGCCGCCGTCCCGGACGAGACCGGCGAGCTGCCCGTAGAGGGCCGTCAGGGGCTCGCTGTGGAGCCAGTGGAGCGCGGTGGCGGTGAGGACGGCGTCGTACGTGTCGTGGGGCAGCTCAGCGGTCCAGGCGGGGTCCTTGAGGTCGGCGGCCACGAGGGTGACGCGCGGGTCGCCGGCGAAGTGCCCTTCGGCGATGGCCAGGAGGGCCGGGTCGAGATCCACTCCAGTACTGGTGGAATCGGGGAACCTCCGGAGGAGCCGATCCGTGATACTTCCCGTACCGCAGGCGAGGTCGAGCACGCGGGGCTTCGGTCCCACGACCGCTTCGACCATGTCGAGCATCACGCGGAACCGCTCCTCGCGGTCCGGCATGTACCACTCCTGCTGACGGTCCCAGCTCCGCTGCCAGGCCGCCCAGTCGGTTCCGGTCATCGCCGTACCCTCCCCGCTCCTTCGTAATACCCTCGAAGGGGACATAGCCATTACCCCTCACGACCGAGACCCTAGCCCGCCGGAGTAAGGACTACAAGTGGAACTGGCCTATTACTCGGACTATGCCGTGCGTCTGGTCAACACCGAGGAGCCGGCCCGCAACAAGGACACCCTGACCTCCGTGGAGGTCATCCGGGAGCTCTTCGGCCCGGCCACCCAGATGGCCCGGCGGGTCACCGACCCCGACGTCAGCCGGTTCCGGTCGGTACGCGCCCGGCTGCGGGCGGTCTTCGCCGCGGCCGACGAGGGCGACCACACGGGCGCCGTCGACCTGCTGAACTCGCTCCTCCTGGAGTTCCCCGTCAGCCCCCAGATCTCCGGCCACGACCTCCTCGACGACGACGGCCGCCCCCGCTGGCACATGCACCTCGCCGACCACCCGTCGAACCCCACCGCGGGCTACGCGGCCATCGCGGCGATGGGCCTCGCCTTCCACCTGACCGAGTTCGGCGCCGACCGGCTCGGCCTCTGCCAGGCGCCGCCCTGCCGCAACGCCTACCTCGACACCTCCACCAACCGCTCCCGCCGCTACTGCTCGGACCGCTGCGCGACCCGCGCCAACGTCGCCGCCTACCGGGCCCGCAAGCGCCTGGAGGCCGAACGGACCGACCACACGGGCCTGACCGCCGAGACGAGCCAGGAGAGCGTCACCGCGGCCGACCGCTGACGCCCCGGCGTCACCGGCCGGTACCGCGCCCGCACCCGCCCGAGGACCAGCTCGGGCGGCACGGCCCCGAACACCCGGCTGTCCCCCTCGGCGGCCGGGTTGTCCCCCAGCACCCACCAGCCGCCGTCACGTCGCTCGATCAGCCGCTTCACGATGAGCAGATCCTGCTGGAGCGGATGCCGCAGCACCGCCACGCACCCGGGCTTCAACCGCCCGCCGTAGTGCACGAACAGCCGGTCGCCGTGGAGCAGCGCCGGCACCATCGACACCCCCGTCACCTCGGCGATCCCGAACGGCGGCCCGGCCTCCGCCACCTGCTCCCGCCCCGACTCCCTCATCCGGCACCTCCCGATCCGCCCGCGCGTCCGCTCGTCCACTCGTACACGAGTCCCGTGGTGACCCTGGACTTTTGACCTAAGCCCCAGGGGGCGCCCGCGAAAACGCCCTTCTCACCGAGTAATGTCCCACCTGAGAAGACGATCACGAGGAAGGACGGCTCAATGCTCTCCCGCCTGTTTGCCCCCAAGGTGACGGTCAGCGCCCACTGCGACCTCCCCTGCGGCGTGTACGACCCCGCCCAGGCCCGCATCGAGGCCGAGTCGGTCAAGGCTGTTCAGGAGAAGTACCAGGCGAACGAGGACGCGCACTTCCGCGCCCGCGCCACGGTCATCAAGGAGCAGCGCGCGGAGCTCGCCAAGCACCACGTCTCGGTGCTCTGGAGCGACTACTTCAAGGCCCCGCACTTCGAGAAGTACCCCGAGCTCAACCAGCTGGTCAACGACACCCTGAAGGCCCTCTCGGCCGCCAAGGCGTCCACCGACCCCAAGACCGGCGAGAAGGCCCTCGAGCTCATCGCCGAGATCGACCGCATCTTCTGGGAGACGAAGAAGGCCTGACCTTCTTCTTCCCCGATACGCCAAGGGGCCCGGCCGTCACGGCCGGGCCCCTTGGCGTGTGCGGTCAGGCGGGGAGGAGGTCGGTGACGAGGCGGAGGGCTTCGGGGAGGCGGGGGAGGGTGGTGTCGGGGCCGGGGAAGTGGCCGCCTTCGGCGGGGACGGTGGCGGTGGCGCCGAGTTCGGTCACGAACTTCATGACGTGGTCGGCGGTCGCGGGGCCGGTGACGGGGTCGTCCGCGGCGTGGAGGACGCGGAAGGAGGTGGCGGCGCGGCGGATGCGGGGCCAGTCGAAGCCGGGGTCGAAGAAGGGGGCGAGGGCGTCGTAGCCGACTTCGCCGGCCATGGAGGCGACGAGGACGACGCCGGCGTACGGGCCTTCGGCCTCGACGTCGTGCTGGGCGAGGAGCCGCAGGATGTTGACGCCGCCGAGGCTGTGGCCGACGAGGACGGTGTCGGGGGCGGGTGCGTCCGCGGCCTCGGCCTCGGCGGACAGGGTCTTCAGCCAGGCGTCGGCCTGGGGGGCGTGCGCGTCGGGCAGTTGGGGGACGCGCACCTCGTGGCCGGCGGCGGCCAGTTCGTCCTGCAGGTACGGGTACCAGTGGTCCGTGCTGGTCATGCCGAGTCCGTGCGACACGATGATCGTGCTCATGGTGTTCCCCCTCGTAGAAGCATTAATCGAAACGCTGCGTCGCGTTTCGATTTGAAGCTACCACACTGCTACGGTGCTCGGGTGTCCGCAGAGAAACCCCCCGCCCGCCGCGCCTCCGCCCCCCGCACCGGAGGTCGCGTGCGCAGCCAGGACGCGCACGACGCCGTGCTCGCCGCCGCCGCCGAACTCCTGGAGGAGGTCGGCTACCAGGGCATCACGATGGAGGGCGTGGCCAGGCGCGCCGATGTCGCGAAGAGCACCGTCTACCGCTGGTGGAAGTCGCGGCCGACGCTCGTCATGGACGCGTACCGGCAGACCATCGAGCAGCGCATGCCCGTGCCGGACGAGGGCGGCGTCAGGGAGGACCTGACGGCGTTCGTCACCGCCCTCTACGGGGTGTCGGAGCATCCGCTGAGGGTGCGGGCGCTGCGGGGGCTCATGGCCGAGGCCCAGCTCGACCCCGCCTTCGAGGAGGTCTTCCGGCAGTGGGTGGAGACCCGCCGCGCCGTGGTCAAGGAGCTGCTGGCCCGCGGCCTCGACCGCGGCGAAGTGCCCGCCGGCGCGGACCTGGAGCTCGCCGCCGATCAGGTCTTCGGCACGTTCTGGTACCGCCTGCTCGTCGGCCACGCACCACTCGACCCGGCCGAGGCCGCCCACCACGCCGACCGCGTCCTGGACGGCCTGACCGGCAGGACACCCCCCGGGTCGGGTCCGGCCTAGGCCGGGTCCGCGGGGAGGCTGTAGCGGCGCTTCTCCTTGGAGGTGGCGCCGAGGCGGTCGTAGAAGCGGATGGCGCCTTCGTTCCAGACGGGGGTCTGCCACTGGATCTCGGTGAGGCCGAGGGCGCGGGCCTCGGCCGTGACGGCGGCGGCGAGGAGGGGGCCGAGGCCGTGGCCGCGGGAGGCCTCGGTGAGGTAGAGGCAGTCCATGTGGAGGTACTCGGCGCCGTCCCAGGTGGAGAGTTCGGGGGCGCAGGTGGCGTAGCCGGCGAGGGTGCCGTCGGGGAGGACGGCGACGAGGCAGCGGAGGCGGGGCGGTTCGGTGCCGAAGAGGAGCCGGGCGAGGCGTTCGGCGAGGCCGGGCGCCGGGGCGGCCGCCTTCTCGTACGCGGCGTGCTCGGCGATCAGCTCCACGATCCGGGGCAGTTCCTCGGGGCGCGCGTGCCGTACGGCTGCCGGGACGGGGCCGTCCTCGCGTTCGTTCATACGGTCATCATGCACGGCCCCACGGACAGTCCCGCGGCCGTCCCCTGGTCGCGGAGCCACTCGCGGTAGGGGGCCGCGCGCAGGGCGACCTCGCGGTAGGCGGAGGCGAGTTCCGCGTAGAGGAGGTCGAGGGGGGCGTCGGGGCGCGCGTAGAGGAGGAGGCGGACGGCGAGGGGGTCGCCGCGGAGGGGGCGGATGGCCATGTCCTCGCGCGGGACGGAGGTGGGCTGACAGGGGGCGACGGCCTCGCCGATGACGATGAGCGAGGCGGCCGTGTGGTAGTCGCCGTGCAGCAGGGGCGGGTCGATGCCGGCGGCGCCGAGGACCCGGCGGAGGCCGTCCCATTCGCCGTCGACGGTCGGGTCGACCATCCAGTGGTCGTCGGCGAGGTCGGCGAGGTCGACGACGGGCCGGTCGGCGGCCGGGTGGTCGCGGGCCATGGAGATGAACTGCGGTTCGCGGGCGACGAGGATCCTGCCGTCGAGGCCGTCGGGGACCCGTAAGGGGCAGCCCTCCACCTCGTGGACGAACGCGACGTCGAGCTGGCCGGCGGCGACCGCCCGCAGCAGCGCGCCGGCGGAGACGTCCATCCGGAGTCCGACGTCGGTGCCGGGCAGTCGCTGGCGCAGCCGGCGCAGCCAGCCGGGGAGCGCCCGGCTGGCGGTGGAGCCGACGCGGAGTCCCGGCCCGCCGGTGCGGGCGGCCGCGGCCCGGGTCTCGGTGACGAGCGCGGCCATGTCCGCGACGAGGGGGCGGGCCCTGCTGAGCAGGGTGCGGCCGAGGGGGGTGGGGCGGCAGCCGGTGCGGCCGCGGGAGAAGAGTTCGGCGCCCAGGGAGTTCTCGATCCGGCGCAGTTGGGTGGTCAGCGAGGGCTGGCTCATGCCGAGTTGCCGCGCGGCCTTGTGCAGGCTGCCCGTGTCCGCGATGGCGCACAGCGCGCGCAGGTGTCTCACCTCCAGCTCCATGTGCCGAGGGTAGGGCGGCGGCCGGGAGTCGCACCAGACATCCGGAACCACTCAATCTCCTTGCATTCCAAGGCAGTTGTGGCTTCGCGCAGGGGTGATGCGGTGGGGCTATCGGGAGTTGGCATCATCCCCGCGCGCCCCGGCTGCCCCGAGACTCTCTCCGACCCCAACAGGAGGAGCCCCCCATGCGACACCCCAAGGTCCTCACCTCCCTGCTGACCGCCACCCTCGGCGTCGGCCTCGCCGCCTCCCTCGGTACGGCCCCGGCGGCCGCCACGGCGCCGGCCGTGACCGCCGGCGCCGCCACCGCGGCGTACGCCGGTTCGGCCGAGGAGGCCAAGGCCAACCAGGCCTTCTTCGACGCCGTCGTGAAGTCGGTGGCGAAGAAGCGGGCCGCCGCCCCGGGCGCGACCGCCGTCACCGTCGTCTACAGCGCCGCCAACGCGCCGAGCTTCCGCACGCAGATATCCCGCTCGGCGCAGATCTGGAACAGCTCGGTGGCGAACGTCCGGCTGGTCGAGGGCAGCAACCCGGACTTCCGGTACTACGAGGGCAACGACTCCCGCGGCTCGTACGCCAGCACCGACGGCCACGGCGGCGGTTACATCTTCCTCGACTACCGGCAGAACCAGCAGTACAACTCCACCCGGGTGACCGCCCACGAGACCGGGCACGTGCTGGGCCTGCCGGACCACTACAGCGGCCCGTGCAGCGAGCTGATGTCGGGTGGCGGGCCCGGCACGTCGTGCCAGAACGCGACGCCGAACGCCCAGGAGCGGTCCCGCGTCGACCAGTTGTGGCGCTACGGCCTCGCTTCCGCGTTCAAGACCTCCTGAACCGGCCGGTCCTGAACGTCGGACGGCGGCGCCCCGCGAGGGGGCGCCC
>NZ_JBHJQI010000091.1:0-33036 GCF_042262805.1 Streptomyces sp. NPDC056361 | reverse complement strand
GGGCCGACACCAGTCGGCCGGGCCCTTCCCCGTACGCGGTAGCCCGTCGTCAGCGGCAGAGGACGTCCTCCGCCGGCCGCACCCCCTCCGTCAGGAAGCGGGTGACGGACCGGTCGCCGCAGGCGTTGCCGGTGCCGAGGTAGACGGCGTGGCCGCCCTTGTCGACGGAGACGAGGCGGGCGCGGTCGCCGAGGGCCTGGCGCATCTTGAGGCCGACGGAGTGGGGGGTGGAGGGGTCGCGGAGGTTCTGGATCATGAGGATGTTGGAGGGGCCGTGGTCGGTGATGCGGGTGGGCTTCTCGACCGCGCCGCCCTTCCAGAAGGCGCACGGCGTGATGTTCGACGGCATGCCGGCCGTCAGCGGGTGGCGGATCCGGTCGGCGGCGACGGCCCGCTCGTACGACGGGACGGAACGGGGCCAGTCCACGTCGTTGCAGATCACGCCCACGCTCACCGTCGCCGCCTCGTCGGGCATCGGCCCGGTCAGCTCGGGCGGCAGGACCGGCACGCCCTTCGGGTCGAGGGCCTGGGACATCAGACGGGCGAAGGACTCGAAGGCCGCGTCGGCGTACAGCGACTGCTGGAGGGCCTGGCGCAGGACCGTGCCCGTCAGCGGGACGCCGGGCGTCGACGAGGGGCGCGGCTCGTGATCGAGCCGGGCCGCGAGGTCGAGGAACAACGGCCCTACGTCCTCGGGACGTTCGGCGAGGCGGAGGGCGGCGGGCCGGGCCGGGTCGGACGCCCAGGCCGCGAAGTCGGGGAAGCGGTCGTCGGCGCCCCGCGCCATGCCCTCCAGCCAGCCGCGGGCCACCCTCTTCGGGTCGGGGTCGCTGCTGCTGTCCAGGACCCAGCGGTCGGTGCGCTCCGGGAACTTCTGCGCGTACACGGCGGCCACGTACGTCCCGTACGACACGCTCCACGCCGACAGCTTGCGCTCGCCGAGGGCCTGCCGCAGCCGGTCGAGGTCGCGGACCTGGTTCGCCGTCGTCAGGCCGCGCAGCATCGCGCCGCCGTTGCGCTCGCAGGCCTCCGCCATCCGGCGCGACCGGGCCGTGTTCTCCCCGATGCCGCCGTCGGCCGCGGGCCAGGACCGCAGGGTCACCAGCCGCCGGTCGTCCTCCGCGAACCCGCACCGGGCCTTCGCGGACCCGCCGACGCCCCGGGGGTCGAAGGCCACCAGGTCGTAGGCCCCGTTCAGCTCCTTCGTCAGGGCCGCGCCCTTCTGGCCGAGCCGCTGCACCCCGGAGCTGCCCGGGCCGCCGGGGATGACCATCAGCGTGCCGCGCCGCGCCTCGGGGCGGTCGCTGCGCAGCCGGGAGACGGCGAGCTGGATCTGCTCCCCGTCGGGGCGGGCGTAGTCCAGGGGTACGGAGAGCATCGCGCACTGCTGTCCGGGCAGCGGCTTCACCGCCGGGGCGCAGTCACCCCATTCGAGCCCCGTCGCCGCGGCGGCGGGAGCGACCCCGCCCCCGGCGAGGGCGACACCGGCCACGGCGGTGGCGGAGAGGGCGAGCATCAGGGCCTTGCGTCCACGGTTCGTCGTCATGCGCACAGCCTCCCGGACCGCGCGGACGGCTCCCATCCGGCAGACAGGCGGGTCGCGGGTGGGGCCAACCCCCCTACGGCCGCGTCCACTTCGAAAACTCCGGTGCGCCGGCCCCGCCGCTTCCGCACAATGACCGTTTCCCTCGAACCACAAGGTGGATCCCGCATGGAACCCGCAGCACACGCAACCGCCTCCGGAACCTGGCTCCTCGGCGGCGACCTGCCCGTCCACCGGATCGGCTTCGGCGCCATGCGGCTGCCGCAGCACGGCGCGGCGCTCGTCGAGAACGCCGTACCGATGGATCGCGACCGGGCGATATCCGTTCTGCGCAAGGCCGTCGACCTCGGCGTGAACCACATCGACACGGCGGCGTTCTACTTCTCGCCGCTGCGCTCCGCGAACGAGCTGATCAACAGCGCCCTCGGCGGGCCCTACCCCGACGACCTCGTCATCGCCACCAAGGTCGGCCCCGCGCGCGACCTCTCCGGCGCCTGGAGCGAGCACGCCCGCACGCCCGCCGCGCTGCGCGCGCAGGTCGAGGAGAACCTGCGGCAGCTCGGCCGGGACCGGCTCGACGTCGTCAACCTCCGCGTCCTCGGCACCGATTCGATCGCCGAACGCTTCGGCGCCCTCGCCGACCTGCGCCGGGCGGGTCTCATCCGCCACCTCGGCCTCTCCAACGTCACGCCCGACCAGCTCGCCGAGGCGCAGGCCATCGCCCCCGTCGTCTGCGTCCAGAACATGTACGGGATCGGGGTCCGCCCCGAGTACGAGGAGTTCGTCCGGCACTGCGGCGAGCAGGGCATCGCGTTCGTCCCCTTCTACGCGATCGCCGCCGCCGGCCGCGAGACGGGAGCGACCGCCGCCGAGCTCGACGAGGTCCTCGCCGTCGCCGAGGCCCACGGCGCGAGCCCGGCCCAGGTCCGCATCGCCTGGACCCTCCACCAGGGCCCCCACCTCCTCGCCATCCCCGGCACCGGCGACCCCGCCCACCTGGCGGCGAACGTCGCCGCCGGCGCCCTGCGCCTCACCCCCGAGGACCTCGCCCGCCTCGACGGCGCCCACCGGGGCGCCGCCGCCTGAGCGCCGGGGGCCGCCGCGGCCGAGCCCCCGTCCGGGGCCCGGCGCGTCAGCCCACCACTCCCTCCAGGGTCAGCGGCTTCCCCGGGATCAGGGCGCGGTCCCGGGGGCCGTACGGGATGAGCTCGTCCCACCATTGGGCCGCCGGGTCGAAGCGGGCGTGGGCGAGGGTTCCGACGAGGGACGGGTCGCGGGCCTGGAGGGCGCGGAGCGCGAAGGCGGGGCCTTCGGGGAGGTGGGCGATGCCGTCGAGGGCGAGTTTGCCGAGCTCGGTGGACATGACGGGGCCGCGCGCGGTGCGGGCGAGGCCCGAGACGCGGCGCATGGCGTCGGCGTGGACGTCGAGGGCGCGGGTGAGCGGCAGGCCGAAGTAGCGGCGCGGGCCCGTGTCGCGCTCCACGAACATGTAGTAGGGCACGAGCCCGAGTTCGACCTGCTCCTGCCACATGCGGGCCCAGACGTCGGCGTCGTCGTTGACGTGCCGGACGACGGGGGCCTGGGTCCGCAGGACCGCGCCGGTGGCGCGGAGCCGGCGGAGGGCGCGGCGGGCGGGCTCCGGGTGGAGTTCCCGCGGGTGGGAGACGTGCAGCATCAGGGCGAGGTGGCGGCCGGAGGCGACGACGCGCTCGAAGAGGCGGAGCAGGTCGTCGGCGTCGGGCGCGGTGAGGAAGCGCTCCGGCTCGAACGACACGGCCTTCGTGCCGATGCGGACGGTGCGGACGTGGGGCAGGTCGAGGAGCGGTGCGACGTACGTGTCGAGCAGCTCGGTCCGCATGACCAACGGGTCGCCCCCGGTGAGCAGGACGTCCGTGACCTCCGGGTGCCGCGCCAGGTGCGCGGTCATCACCTCGGGCCCGCCCACCGCCTGCCGGCGCGCCGATTCACCGGTGAACTGCGGCCAGCGGAAGCAGTACGCGCAGTAGCCGTGGCAGGTCTGCCCCTGGCGCGGGAAGACCAGCAGCGTCTCGGGGTACTTGTGCTGGAGCCCCCACCCGTCCTCGGGCACGTTCAGGTGCAGTTGGCCCCCGGGGTGCGGGTCGAGCCGCTCCCTCAGCCCGTCCACGACCAGCCGCAGCCGCACCCTGTCCCCGCTCCGCAGCGCCGCCTCGACGGCGGCGAAGTCGGCGGGCGCCAGCATGTCCCGGTGCGGCATGACCAGCCGGTACAGCGGATCGTCGGGCGCCCCCGACCAGTCCACGAGCTCGTCGGCCGCGTGCGCGCTGACCTTGAACGGCAGGACCCGGCCGACGACTTCGGCGTCGTGACCGAGCGCCGCCTGCCCCGTCCGCTCGGCGATCAGCCCCGCCAGCCGCCGCCCGGTGAACGAACTCACCTGTCGCCCACCACCACAACGTCCGCCATCCCCACGGCCCCTCCCCTCCGGTGTGCCGGTCCCTCACACCCGGGACGATGATGGGGACCCCGGCCGGAGCCGCCAATACCGCTAGCGGGGCCCGGAGTCGAGGGCAACCCGCCAGTCCGGCCAATCCCCTCCGTCACCTAACGGACAGATCCGGACAGCACCGGACACTCCCGCATGCCACTGGCGCCCCTTCCGGCCGGTTACGACCGCATTCACACCCCGACACTTTCGGCCGGGGCGCGACGGCGGGGCATCCGCCAGATTGACGCCTTTCCCTCCTGCCGCCACGGGCGGGACCCCGCGGGAAAACCTCTTGGATCAGTGGCCCGCGCCCCCCTCGAAACAGCCCCTCCCCGGGCCTGGAGGGGCCCTCCGAGGGGCGGGACGGCGGGGGTGGAGGGGCGGGCCCCACCCCTCGGCTCGCACCCCTTCCACGACCCGCACAGCACCCCCGTACACCACCCCTGACCTGGGCTTTTATCCCTCCCGCCAGTATTCTTGAGGGACTCGGAGGGGAGATCCACATGGACCGGAACATCCGCACGATCGACGACGTCATGACCCTGCTCGACGGCCTGTTCGCGCCCGACGCCGACCGGTGGACGGAGGCGGGCGCGGAGTGGTGGGACGGGTTCTACGCGGACCGGGGGAGGCCGGTGCCGTTCTTCGTCGGAAAGCCGGACGAGAGCCTGGTGTCGTACGTGGGACGGGGCCTGGTGCCGGGCGGCGGGAGGGCCCTGGACCTCGGGTGCGGGCCTGGCAGGAACACGCTGTACCTGGCGTCGCTGGGGTACGAGGTGGACGCGATCGACCTGTCCGCCGGGGCGATCGGGTGGGCCGGGGAAAGGGCGCGGGAGGCGGGCGTCGAGGAGCGCGTCCGGTTCGTGTGCGGGGACGCGTTCACGGCCGGCCTGGAGGGCCCGTACGACCTCGTGTACGACTCCGGTTGCTTCCACCACCTGCCGCCGCACCGCCGCGTCGGGTACCTCGCGCTCCTGGACCGGGTCCTGGCACCCGGCGGGCACTTCGCCCTGACGGCGTTCGCGGCCGGCGAGGGCGGAATGGGCTCGGAGCTGCCGGACGCCGACTTCTACCGGCGCGGGAAGCTGGAGGGCGGCCTCGCGTACTCGGACGACTCGCTGCGCGCCGTCTTCGCCGGCCTGACGGAGGTCGAGCTGCGGCGGATGCGCGACGAGCCCGCGGACTCCACCGCGTTCGGCGAGTCCTTCCTCTGGACGGGCCTGTTCCGGCGCCCCGCGCAGGGCTGACGCCCCGCGTGGCGCTCACATCGACGTCAGGTACTCCGCGAGCCGGTCGTACTGCTCCCGTACGCCGGCCTCCATGCCCGCGGCCAGGGCCTGGTCCCTGATGTCGTTCGAGGGCCAGAAGGACGTGCTGGTCAGGGCGGTGCCGCCGTCGGGTGTCGCGTCGAAGGCGAGGTTCACGCGGACCGGCTCGGCGTCCGGCATCTGCTCGAAGACCTCGGTGTAGTCGAGCCGCTCGACGGGGACGACGTCCTCGTACGTGCCGGAGAAGACGATCTCCTGCCCGTCCGGCGCGGCCTGTCCCCAGCGCCAGGCGCCGCCGGGCCGCAGGTCGATGTCGACGACCGTCGTCGTCAGGACGGCCGCCCCGTACCACTCCCGCACGTGCTCGGGGAGCGTCCAGGCCTCCCAGACCCGTGCCGGCGGGGCGTCGAAGGTGCGCGTGATGACCAGCTCGCGATCGGCCGGCGTCGTCAGCAGGGTGACCATGGTCGCGGCCCCTTCCGTACGGCCCCCGGGGCGGCCCTCCGCCGTGACCGCCTCTTCCAGCATCCGCCGAACGCCCGAGGGCGGCACCCCCTGGTGGGAGTGCCGCCCTCGGTCGCGTTCAGCGATGAACCACCGATCCCGGAGGATCAGAAGTCCATGTCACCGCCCGGCATGCCGCCGCCGGCCGGCGCGGACGCCTTCTCCGGCTTGTCGGCGATGACGGCCTCGGTGGTGAGGAACAGCGCGGCGATCGACGCGGCGTTCTGCAGCGCGGAGCGCGTGACCTTCGCCGGGTCGATGATGCCCTCGGCGATGAGGTCGACGTACTCGTTGGTCGCGGCGTTCAGGCCGTGGCCGACGGGCAGGTTGCGAACCTTCTCCGCGACGACGCCACCCTCAAGGCCGGCGTTGACGGCGATCTGCTTCAGCGGGGCCTCGAGGGCCAGCTTCACGATGTTCGCACCCGTGGCCTCGTCACCCGAGAGGGAGGCCTCGAGCTTCTCGAAGACGTTCGACGCCTGGAGCAGGGCGACGCCACCGCCGGCGACGATGCCCTCCTCGACGGCCGCCTTCGCGTTGCGAACGGCGTCCTCGATGCGGTGCTTGCGCTCCTTGAGCTCGACCTCGGTCGCGGCACCGGCCTTGATGACCGCAACACCGCCGGCGAGCTTCGCCAGGCGCTCCTGCAGCTTCTCGCGGTCGTAGTCCGAGTCGGAGTTCTCGATCTCGGCGCGGATCTGGTTCACGCGACCGGCGACCTGCTCGCTGTCACCGGCACCGTCGACGATGGTGGTCTCGTCCTTGGTGATGACGACCTTGCGGGCGCGGCCCAGCAGGTCGAGGCCCGCGTTCTCCAGCTTGAGGCCGACCTCCTCGGAGATGACCGTGCCGCCGGTGAGGATGGCGATGTCGTTCAGCATGGCCTTGCGACGGTCGCCGAAGCCCGGGGCCTTGACCGCGACGGACTTGAAGGTGCCGCGGATCTTGTTGACGACCAGGGTCGACAGGGCCTCGCCCTCGACGTCCTCGGCGATGATCAGCAGCGGCTTGCCCGACTGCATGACCTTCTCCAGGAGCGGGAGCAGGTCCTTCACGGAGGAGATCTTGGAGTTGACGATCAGGAGGTAGGGGTCGTCGAGCGACGCCTCCATGCGCTCCATGTCGGTGGCGAAGTACGCCGAGATGTAGCCCTTGTCGAAGCGCATGCCCTCGGTGAGCTCCAGCTCCAGACCGAAGGTCTGGGACTCCTCGACGGTGATGACGCCTTCCTTGCCGACCTTGTCCATCGCCTCGGCGATGAGCTCGCCGATCTGGGTGTCGGCGGCGGAGATGGAGGCCGTGGAAGCGATCTGCTCCTTGGTCTCGACATCCTTCGCCTGCTCGAGCAGGGCGCCGGAGACGGCCTCGACGGCCTTCTCGATACCGCGCTTGAGGGCCATCGGGTTGGCACCGGCGGCCACGTTGCGCAGACCCTCGCGGACGAGCGCCTGGGCGAGGACGGTGGCGGTGGTCGTACCGTCGCCGGCGACGTCGTCCGTCTTCTTGGCGACTTCCTTGACCAGCTCGGCGCCGATCTTCTCGTACGGGTCCTCGAGCTCGATCTCCTTGGCGATGGAGACACCATCGTTGGTGATCGTGGGGGCGCCCCACTTCTTCTCGAGGACGACGTTGCGGCCCTTGGGGCCGAGGGTGACCTTGACGGCGTCAGCGAGCTGGTTCATGCCGCGCTCGAGACCGCGCCGGGCCTCCTCGTCGAACGCGATGATCTTGGCCATGTGAAGTGGTCCTCCCGGACATGGGGTGGATAACGCTCCAGGACCGCGCCGATGCCCGCGACGGACGGCCTGCGTACCCGATGGTTCCTTGCCCCACCTGGCCGCGGGCCTCATCTGCCCGATCCTCGTAAGCACTCTCACCTTCCGAGTGCTAACGCCAATGATTAGCACTCGGCATAGGAGAGTGCAAGCGACTCTCGACGATCGGGATGGGACGGGAGGGGCGCACGGGGGCGCGCGGGAACGCACGAGGGGTCCGCATCCCCTCAGGGATGCGGACCCCTCGACGGCGTTGCGTCGGTGGCCGATCGCGCCGCGCTCAGACGGCGAGCTTGACCATGTCCGCCTGCGGACCCTTCTGGCCCTGCGAGATCTCGAACTCGACTCGCTGTCCCTCTTCGAGGCTGCGGTAGCCATCCATCTGGATCGCGCTGTAGTGGACGAAAACATCCGCACCACCGTCGACCGCGATGAAGCCGTAGCCCTTCTCCGCGTTGAACCACTTGACGGTGCCCTGAGCCATGCCTAACTCCCCTATTACTGGCCCTTGCGCGGGACCGCACTTCGCGGACCCGGGTCAGACCCTGCGCCGGAACGCGTCGACCGCCGCTGAATGTATCTGCCCAACTGCCCTCTGCAACAGGTCATTCGAGCGGGAATTCTCGGCACGACGGAAAGGGGAATTGGGGAGAATCCCCTGGATGCCGGGGCAAGTCGGGCCCGGCAAAAGGCGCAGAACGTACACAACGCGCAGGCACTTTGGCTGCTTCTTGTCGTGCGGGGACGCTTTCTCATATGCGTCCGGCATGCGCAGCGGAGGGGACTTCCCCAACTCTACCCCGCTCAACCATGCAGAATTGCCCCTTCCGCTTATAGTCGCGGAAGGGGCAATTCAAGAAAGACGGGGCAGGGAACGGCTCAGCAGCCGCCGGCCACCGCGGGGATGATCGAGACGCCGGCGCCGGCCGGGGTGGCCGTCTCCAGGCCCTGCTCGAAGCGCACGTCGTCGTCGTTCACGTAGACGTTGACGAAGCGGCGCAGCTTGCCCTGGTCGTCCAGCACGCGGGCGGCGATGCCGCTGTGGTTCTTCTCCAGGTCGGCGATGACCTCGGCGAGGGTCGCGCCCTCGGCCTGGACCTCGGACTGACCGCCCGTGTAGGTGCGGAGGATGGTGGGGATGCGGACGTTCACGGCCATGTCTTCGTAACCTTTCGGAGGACCGGGAAAGCGGGCGGGCTCAGACTGCCAGGCCGGCGTCGCGGAACGCGTCCAGGCTCGGGCGGATGGTGACGGTCGCCTGAGAGGTGTCGGCCACCGCGTCCAGGGTCTTGAGTCCGTCGCCCGTGTTGAGGACGACGGTGGTCAGCTCGGGGTCGATGAGACCCGCCTCGACGAGCTTCTTCGTGACGCCGACGGTCACGCCGCCCGCGGTCTCGGCGAAGATGCCCTCGGTCTGCGCGAGCAGCTTGATCGCGTCCACGACCTGCTCGTCGTTCACGTCCTCCACGGCACCGCCGGTGCGGCGGGCGATGTCGAGGACGTACGGGCCGTCGGCCGGGTTGCCGATGGCGAGCGACTTGGCGATCGTGTTCGGCTTCTGCGGGCGGACGACGTCGTGGCCGGCCTTGAAGGCGACGGAGACCGGGGAGCAGCCCTCGGCCTGGGCGCCGAAGATCTTGTACGGCTTGTCCTCGACGAGGCCCAGCTTGATGAGCTCCTGCAGACCCTTGTCGATCTTCGTGAGCTGGGAGCCGGAGGCGATCGGGATGACGAGCTGGTCGGGGATGACCCAGCCGAGCTGCTCGCAGATCTCGTACGCCAGCGTCTTGGAGCCCTCGCCGTAGTACGGGCGGAGGTTGACGTTCACGAAGCCCCAGCCCTCGCCGAGCGGGTCGCCGATGAGCTCCGAGCAGAAGCGGTTGACGTCGTCGTAGTTGCCCTCGATGGCGACCAGGTCACCGCCGTAGACACCGGCCATGACGACCTTGCCCTGCTCCAGGTCGTGCGGGATGAAGACGCAGGAGCGGAAGCCGGCGCGGGCGGCGGCGGCGCCGACGGCGCCGGCCAGGTTGCCGGTGGACGAGCAGGACAGGGTGGTGAAGCCGAAGGCGCGGGCGGCTTCGAGGGCCTGCGCGACGACCCGGTCCTTGAAGGAGTGGGTCGGGTTGCCGGAGTCGTCCTTGACGAACAGCTTGCCGGGGGCGACGCCGATCTCGCGGGCGAGGTTGTCGGCCTGGACGAGCTTGGTCCAGCCCGGGTTCAGGTTCGGCTTCTCGGCGACGTCGGCCGGGACGGGCAGCAGCGGGGCGTAGCGCCAGATGTTGGCGGGGCCGGCCTCGATCTGCTTGCGCAGCGCCTCGGGGTCACCGGTGGGAAGGTCGTACGCGACTTCGAGAGGTCCGAAACAGAGTTCGCAGGCGAAGATCGGACCGAGCGGGAAGACTTCACCGCATTCGCGACAGGAGAGCCCGGACGCGGGACCGAGGTCGACGGTGGTGGCGGAGGCGACAGTCTGTGCAGCCATGGAGGCGAGGCCCTTTCTCCTCATCTTTCCCATGACGAATTTTTCGTCATGAGACGGATTTGGCACCTTCCCTAGCCGGGGACCTCGCTGGAGGACGAGACAAACCGACTGGAGGGTTGCCGGGGCTTCAACGGGCCGTTTCCCTCTGCCCCTCTGGATGAGCGGTATTCGATTGTGAAGCGCGATGGACTTCGTTCCTGCGCTCCGACGCGGTCGGCACCCCGACGTGCATCGGGGATCCGCGTTGTTCAAGACTGTAACCGAAGGCCCGGAAGCTTGGACGGGCCGTCCGTAACGCGAGATGGAGATCACGTGCTGGAAGAGGTGGAGCGCTGGCTGGACCGCCGGTCCTGGTCCGTGGCGGACCGGCCGCTGGAGCGCATCCTCGCCGCCAAGCGCAACACGAGGGTCAGCGTCGTGCTGCCCGCGCTGAACGAGGAGGCGACGGTCGGGGACATCGTCGCCGTGATCCGCCGCGAGCTGATGTCGGAGGCGGTGCCGCTCGTCGACGAGCTGGTGGTGATCGACTCGGGCTCCACGGACCGCACGGCGGAGGTCGCGGCGGCGGCCGGGGCGCGGGTGGTCGCGCGCGACGCGATCCTGCCGCGGATACCGGCCGTCCCCGGCAAGGGCGAGGTCCTGTGGCGGTCACTGATGGTGACGAGCGGGGACGTCGTGTGCTTCGTCGACGCGGACCTGCGGGACTTCTCCGCGGACTTCGTCACCGGGATCGTGGGCCCGCTGCTCACCGACCCGGACGTCGACTTCGTGAAGGCGATGTACGACCGCCCCTTCGGGGACACTCCTGGTCAGGGCGGCCGGGTCACCGAGCTGGTGGCGCGCCCCCTCCTCAACCTCCACTGGCCGCAGCTGGCCGGCTTCGTGCAGCCCCTCGGCGGCGAGTACGCGGCGCGGCGCTCGCTCCTCGAACGGCTGCCGTTCCCGGTCGGCTACGGAGTGGAGTTGGGGCTGCTCGTCGACGCGCTCCACACGGTCGGCCTGGACGCGCTCGCCCAGGTGGACGTCGGGGTGCGCAAGCACCGGCACCAGGACGGTCGGGCGCTGGGCCGGATGGCCGCCGCGATCTACCGGACGGCGCAGCTCCGGCTCTCCCGGGGCCACCTCGTACGGCCCCGGCTCACCCAGTTCGAGCGCGGCGAGAAGGGCTTCGAGCCGCGCACGTACGACGTGGACACGGAGGAGCGCCCCCCGATGGCCGAGATCACGGAGTACGCGCAGCGCCGGGTGGCCTGACCGCCGCATGGCCTGACCGCCGGGCGGGCGCGCCGCCGGGCGGGCGCCGCCGGGCGGCTCGCCGCGTGGCGTAGCACCCTATGATGATCCGCTTTGCCTACATTGCCCTTTTATGCGCTTCAGACGACATCACCTGGGCAGAGTACTGGCGGCCATCGGCCTGACGGCGGGCTCGCTCGCGTTCGCGGCGGCCGGACCGGCCGGCGCGGACGCGGTCGAGCCCTTCGGCAAGCGGTACGACGCGTCGCCGTACGGCGACTCCACCGCCCTCGGCAACACGGTCACGGGCTGCCCCACGACCCCCGCCGACCTGGCCGCCCTCTGCGCGACGGCGGCGAGCGGCCGGGGCGCCTCCCCCGCTCCGCCGGCCCCGGGCCCGCAGGGCGGCCACTCCTCCGGTTCCATGGCGGAGACGGGCGGCAACGGCGAACGCCTCTGGCTGCTCGGCGCCCTCGCCGTGGCCCTCGCGGCCACCGGCCTGGTGGCGAAGGCGGCCCTGCGCGGCAGCCGGCGCGACTGACGGACCGGCCGCCGAAGCCCCCGGCCACGCCCCTGCCCAAGCCGCTGACCTGCGACGACTCAGCGTGGCCGAATCAACCTGTCTCGTATACGTACGTTTGAGCGTTTACGGGACGGGCTAGGTTCGCCACATGGCTACTGTGCTCGTGGCATCCAACCGGGGCCCCGTCTCGTACGTCCTCGGCGACGACGGCTCGCTCGACGCCCGCAGGGGCGGCGGCGGCCTGGTCTCGGGGCTGAGCGCCGTGTCCGCCCAGGAGAGCCTGTGGGTGTGCGCGGCGCTCGGCGAGGGCGACCGCGAGGCCGTCCGGCGCGGCACCGGCGAGCCCGGCGTCCGCATGCTCGACATCGACCCGGACGTGTACGCCGACGCGTACAACGGCATCGCGAACTCGGTGCTCTGGTTCCTCCACCACCACCTGTACGACATCCCCCGCGAACCCGTCTTCGACGCCGCGTTCCGCCGCCGCTGGGAGTCGTACCGCGCCTACAACCGCGCCTTCGCCGAGGCCCTGGCCGCCGAGGCGGCGGACGGCGCCGCGGTCCTCGTCCAGGACTACCACCTGGCCCTCGTCCCGGGTCAGCTCCGCGAGCTCCGCCCCGACCTCCGCATCGCCCACTTCACCCACACCCCCTGGGCCTCCCCCGCCTACCTCCGCATGCTCCCCGACGACCTCCGCGAGGAACTCCTCCGGGGCATGCTCGGCGCGGACCACCTCGGATTCCACACCCGGGCCTGGGCCTCGGCCTTCACCGAGTGCGCGGGGCCCGCCGGCCTCGGCCGCTCCGAGGTCGCGGTGCACCCCCTCGGCGTCGACGGCGACGAGCTCCGGTCCCTCGCGTACCGCCCCGAGGTCGACGAACGCCTCGCCGAACTCCGCAAGGAGGTCGGCGACCGCAGGACCATCGTCCGCGTCGACCGCACCGAACTCTCCAAGAACATCCTCCGCGGCCTCCTCGCCTACCGCGAGCTCCTCACCACCCACCCCGAGTGGCGCGACCGCGTCGTCCACCTCGCCTCGGCCTACCCCTCCCGCCAGGACCTGGAGTCCTACCGGTCGTACACCGCGTCCGTACGGGAGCTGGCCGACGAGATCAACGCCGAGTTCGGCACGCCCGAATGGCAACCGGTCCTCGTCTCCGTGAAGGACGACTTCACCCGCTCCCTCGCCGCCTACCGCCTCGCCGACGTCGCCCTCGTCAACCCCGTCCGCGACGGCATGAACCTCGTCGCCAAGGAAATACCCGTCGTCTCCGAATCCGGCTGCGCCCTCGTCCTCTCCACCGGCGCCGGTGCCCACGAGGAGCTCAAGGACGACGCCCTGACCGTCAATCCCTTCGACGTCTCCCAGACCGCCACCGCCCTCCACACCGCCCTCTCCATGCCCCCCGCCGAACGCACCACCCGCACCACCCACCTCGCCACCGCCGCCACCGCCCTCCCACCCCAGCGCTGGTTCCTCGCCCAACTGGAAGCCCTCGGCGGCCCGGACGGGACCTAGGGCCTGTCGTCACGCCCGCGCAGCGCCCGCGGCGGGCGTTCGGTCGGGCAGTCGAAGGCTCAGGCGGTCGGTGGCGTGGGGCCCGCGCCACCGACCTGCTGCCGTTCGCGGCCCCACGCCGCCAAGGGCTCCAGTGCCTCGTTCAGGCGGATGCCGTCCTCGGTGAGGGTGTACTCGACGCGGGGCGGGACCTCGTCGTAGGAGGTGCGGTGGACGATGCCGTCGGATTCCAGCTCGCGGAGGTGGGAGGCGAGGACCTTCTCGGTGATGCCGGGGAGGAGGCGGCGGAGTTCGCCGAAGCGGCGGTGGGGCTGCTGGTGGAGGGCCCAGAGGATGAGGACCTTCCACTTGCCGCCGATGACCTCCATGGTGGTGTCGATCCCGCAGACGTGCCCGTCCTCGCCGACGGGCCGGTTCAGCGTCGCCATGTGTCCACCCCTCTGACCTGTTCGCTCACCTCAGGGTAACCACCCACTCGAAAGTGGGTACTTGAGCAGGTCAGGGGCCTCGATCAGCCTTGCGGGCATGACGAAGAACACCACCGAGAAGCCCCCGGTCTCCCTCCTCGGCCTCGGCGCGATGGGCACCGCCCTGGCCCGCGCCTGGCTCACCGCCGCCCATCCCCTCACCGTCTGGAACAGGACCGCGGCCCGTGCGGAGGCGCTCGGAGCCGAGGGGGCGAAGGTCGCGGGGACCGCGGCCGGGGCCGTCGCGACGAGCGGACTCGTCGTGCTCTGCCTGCTCGACGACGAGTCGGTCGGCGCCACGCTCGACGGCGTCGACCTCACCGGAAAGGACCTGGTCGACCTCACCACGACGACACCCGCCCAGGCCCGCGCCCGCGCGGCGTGGGCCGAGCGGCGGGGCGCCCGTTATCTGGACGGCGGGATCATGGCCGTACCGCCGATGATCGGGGTCCCGGAGGCCGGCGGTTACGTGTTCTACAGCGGGTCGCGGGAGTTGTTCGAGCGGCACCGCGAGGTCTTGGCCGTGCCGGTCGGCACGAAGTACGTCGGGGAGGACGCGGGGTTCGCGGCCCTGCACGATGTGGCGCTGCTGAGTGCGATGTACGGGATGTTCGCGGGGGCGGCGCACGCCTTCGCGCTGATCCGCCGGGAGGAGATCGACCCGGTGGCGTTCGCGCCGCTGCTCGCGGACTGGCTGGGTGCCATGGCGCAGGGCGTGCACGGGACGGCGGCGCGGCTGAAGAGCGGCGACTACGGGAAGGACGTGGTGTCGAACCTCGCGATGCAGGTGGCCGGCACGCCGACGTTCCTGGCCACGGCGGAGGGGCAGGGGGTCAGTCCGGAGCTGATCCGGCCGTACTTCGAACTGATGCGGCGCCGCCTCGAAGCGGGCGGCGGGGAGGAGGATCTGACGGGCGTGGTGGATCTCCTGCTCCGGTAATCGGTACGACCTCTCCCCTGAGAGGTCGTCTCGTGTCAGACTCTGCGGCGATCGTTCCCCCAAGCGATCCGTTTTTCCCCATGAGGCACATGAGGCAAGCGGAAGGATCGCAAGAGACGTGAAGAAGATTGTCGTGGGCATGACCCTCGGGTCGGCGCTCACCGCACTCCTCGCCGCGGGGCTCGCCCCCGCCGCCGCGCAGGAAGCCAAGGACGCCGCACCGGCGGGCGCGAAGGCGCACCGGCCCGACAACCGCCCCGGACCGCTCACGAAGCAGCGCACCGAGCTGCGGGAGAAGGCGATCGACCTGATCGCCAAGGGCAAGGCGAAGGCGAACGCCAAGGGCGTCGTCGAGGTCGCCGACGGCAAGTTCGTGGAGACCGAGACCACCACCGCCCAGCGCCAGGAGAAGATCTTCACGATCCTCTCCGAGTTCGGCGACCAGGGCTCCGGCAAGCTCGGCACCACCCCCGGACCGCTGCACAACCAGATCCCCCGGCCGGACCGGGCCAAGGACAACTCCAACGCCTGGACCGCCGACTTCTCGAAGCCGTACTACGAGAACCTCTTCAACGGCCCCGGCGAGTCGATGAAGACCTACTACGAGAAGCTGTCCGGCGGCCGCTACTCGGTGACCAACACCGTCGAGGACTGGGTCAAGGTCCCCGGCAACGCCTCCACCTACGGCGACAACGCCGTCGAGGACACCGGAGGCTCCTGGGCCTTCATCCAGGACACCGGCGACGCCTGGTGGAACGCGCAGATCGCGGCCGGCAAGTCGCCCGCCGAGATCGACGCCCACCTCGCCCAGTTCGACGTCTGGGACCGCAACGACTGGGACCACGACGGGAACTTCGACGAGCCCGACGGCTACATCGACCACTTCCAGGCCGTGCACGCCGGCATGGGCGAGGACGCCGGCGGCGGCGCCCAGGGCGAGGACGCCATCTGGTCGCACCGCTGGTTCGTGAACGGCGACGACTACGGCCTCACCGGCCCCGACGTCTCCGGCACCCAGAACAAGGGCGGCGGCGCCCGCATCGGCCAGTCCAAGTACTGGCTCGGCGACTACACCACCGAGGGCGAGAACGGCGGACTCGGCGTCTTCTGCCACGAGTTCGGCCACGACCTCGGCCTGCCGGACTACTACGACACCGACGGCGGCGAGAACTCCACCGCCTTCTGGACCCTGATGAGCTCCGGCTCCTGGCTGAGCCACGGCGCCGCCGCGAACGCGGGCATCGGCACCCACCCGGGCCTCATGGGCGCCGAGGAGAAGCTCTTCCTCGGCTGGCTGGACTACAGCGACGCCCCGCTCGGCGCCGACGGCACGTACACCCTGAACCCGGCCCAGCTCCAGGTCACCGGCAAGGACCAGGCGGTCCGCGTCGCGCTCCCGGACAAGACCAGCAGCACCACCTACGCCACGCCCACCTCGGGCACGCACGCCTGGTGGACCGGCTCGGCCGACGGCCTCAACCAGTCCCTCACCCGCTCCGTGCCGGCCGCCCCGAAGGTGACCGTCAAGGCGAGCGCCTGGTACGAGATCGAGGCCGACTTCGACTACCTCTTCGCCGAGTACTCCCTCGACGGCGGCGCCACCTGGGCCCGCACCGGCGACCCGGTCTCCGGCTCCTCCGCCGGCAAGTGGACGACGCTGCGGTACACGTACGACTCCGCCGGCAAGCCGTCCCTCTTCCGCTTCCGCTACCAGAGCGACGGCGGCGTGCACTTCGCCGGCGCGTTCCTCGACGACGTCACGCTGACCTCCGGCGGTACGAGCCTGGCGGCGGACGACGTCGAGAACGGCGCGAACGGCTGGACCGCACAAGGCCGCTGGAAGATCTCCACCGGCACCGAGACGGCCACCTCCCCGCGGTACTACCTCCTGGAGAACCGCGAGTACGTCGGCGCCGACGCGCTCCTCGCCGAAGGCCCGTACCAGTTCAGCAAGGGCATCACCGCCCCCGACTGGGTCGAGTACTTCCGCTACCAGAACGGCCTGCTCGTCTGGTACGTCGACCGGTCCTTCGACGACAACAACGTCAGCAAGCACCCCGGCGGCGGCTCGGCCATGGCCGTCGACGCCCGACCCGCCCCCTTCAAGTACGCCGACGGGACCGCGCCCACCAACCGGCGCCAGCCCTTCGACGCCACCTTCGGCCTGGAGGCCACCGACGCGACCTGCCTCCACAAGGAGGTCCTCGTCGGCAAGGGCGGCAACAAGACCGTCGAGACGCAGGCGGCCTGCGCCCCCTCCGTCCCCGGCATCCCGGTCTTCGACGACACCGACCCCAACGCCTACTACGACACCACCGCCCCGCAGGCCAGCGTCAAGGTCGCCGGTCACGGCGTACGCGTCACCGTCACCGGCGACGCCGGCGACGACCTGACGATCAGCGTGACCAACCCGGCCGCGCACTGACCACCGACCCACCCGACGGGGCGGTACGGGAAGGCCCTCGGCCCTCCCGTACCGCCCCTGCCGTCTTCCGGAACCCTCAGACCGCGCCTTCCCGCACCGCTTCCGCCAGGTCCGTCAGGAACGCGACCACGCCCGACGGGCCCTGGACCGAGAGGTCGGCGCGCTCCTCCAGCTCCGGGACCTCGGCCGAGCCGCTGCACACGAGCAGGCCGGGCGTGCCGTCGGAGCGGAGCTTCTCGACCGCGGCGAAGGCGGGCAGGTCGCCCAGGTCGTCGCCCGCGTACAGCACGGACCCGGCCCCCACCTCCCGTACGTACTCGGCGAGCGCCACTCCCTTGTCCATGCCGGGCGGCCGCAGCTCCAGCACCATGCGGCCCGGCTCCAGGACGAGCCCGTGACGGGTGGCGAGATCGCCGAGGGGGCCCTTGAGCGCCTCGAAGGCGCTTTCCGGGTCGAGGGCGCGGCGGGTGTGGACGGCGACCGCCCGGCCCTTCTCCTCGATCCAGACACCGGGCCAGGCGCCGGCCCGGTCCAGGAAGCCCGGGAGTTCGGCGCGGACGGAGGCCACGCCCGGGTGCGGGGCGGCGGCGTGGACGGTCCCGGTGACGGCGTCCCAGCGTTCGGCGCCGTAGTGGCCGAGGACGACGAGGTGCTCAAGGCCCGGCACGCCGGCGAAGCCGCCGTAGCGGACGGCGACCCCGGCGGGGCGGCCCGTCACGACGGCCACCGACGCGACCTCGGGAGCGAGCGCGGCGAGCGCCGCCACGGCGCCCGGGTGGGCACGGGCCCGTTCGGGGTCCGGGACGATCTCGGCGAGCGTCCCGTCGAAGTCGAGGGCGACGACGGCGCGCGCGGGCCGCGCGAGGAGCGCGTCCAGACCGTCGCGTCCGGCGGGGGTGGTCGGGTGCGGAAGGCTGCTGACCATGCTCCCGACCCTACCGACGTACGGCTGCCGCGTCAGCGGGGCCGACGTCACCCGCGGCCCGCGGACGTCAGCCGGCGGGGACGACCCTGACGCCGCTGAGGGACGTGTAGGGCGGGCCCATGGTGAGGACGTGCTGGTCGCCGGTGACGGGGTCCACCCGGAACACGGTGGGCTCCCTGGTCAGCGCCTTGTTGTCGGTGACCAGCAGGGTGCCGTCGGCCTGGATGGCGATCGCGGCAGGGGTGTCGAAACTGCCGCCGGAGGACACGGTGGTCTGCTCCCCGCTCACCGGATCCACCTTGATCACCCCACCGACGAAGCCCTCGAACGCGTTGGCGTCGACGACCACGATGTTCCCGTCGTGGTCGATCACCACGTCCACGGGACTGCGGAGACTGCCGCCGGACGAGATCACCGTGCGCGCACCGCTGACCGGGTCGATCCGGACCACTTGGGGCGCGGGAGGCTCCGGGACGGGGCCGGCCTGTTCGACCGTCACGATGCTGCCGTCGGCCTCCACGCACAACCCGCAGGGGCGCAGAGGATCGGACCTGCCCTCGCCCACCGACAGGACGGTCTGCTCCCCGGTGACGGGGTCGATCCGGATGACGGCGCCCTGGCCCTTGGAGAAGAGATCGGCCACGAGGACGCTGCCGTCGCCCTCGACGGCCACGGCGATCGGGCTCACGAGGTTCCCGTCGGACGACACCACCGTCTGCTTCGTCGTGCCGTTCGACCTGGAGAGTCGCAGCAGCGTGCCGCCGCCGGGATGGTGTCGGTCCTTGGTCACCAGGACGTTGCCGTCGGCCTCCAGCGCGATCCCGGTGGCTCCCACGAGGTCGCCGCCGAGGGCGAAGAATCCCCGCAGTCCGGTCGCCGGGTCGAAGTAGTGCACCCCGCCCTGGCAGCCGAAGGTGGACGAGTCGGAGAGCAGGACGGTGCCGGCGGGGAGCGTGTTGTTGTTGGTGGTCACGACGGCTCCTTGAGAAGGGGAGCGAGGGGGACCGGGCCACTCAACCCCAGGCCCCGCCACCGCCCGCCGCACTCGGCCCTCGCCACGCCGCCCAGCAGGCGGCGAATCGTCCGATCGCAGCACAGAGGGGCGGACGGACCCGCGCCCCCGGCCGCGATCCGCCGGCCACCCCCTACCGCCGCCGCTGCTTCTCCTCCCGGACCCGGCGCAGCCGGTTGACCGTGATCGGGTCGTGGGCAAGGGCGCGCGGGTCGTCGAGGAGGGCGTTGAGCAGCTGGTAGTAGCGGGTCGGAGAGAGGCCGAGCCGCTCCCGCACGGCCCGCTCCTTGGCCCCGGGGCCGGGCCAGGAACGCCGTTCGAGAGCGAGGAGCGCCTGCTCGCGCGGGGGGAGGGCGGTGGCGTCGCCATCGCCGTCACCAGAGGCAGCAACGTCGTCAGCCGGTTCCCGGGCGTCGTCGGTGGTCATCCGGACTCCTTCGTGGATACCCCCACCTTCCCGTGGGGGAGCAAACGAAGCACCTGCGGAGCAGGGCAGGGAAAGGCGGATCAGCGTCAGGGCGATTCGTCGTCTGCCACCGGAGTGGGCAGCGCGCCCTCCAGCAAGTACAGGATCTCAGCGTTGATCGACCTGCGGTCCGCCGTCGCCTGCGCGACGAGACGGGCGTGGAGATCTTCGGGAATGCGCAGCGCGAAACGGATCATGACGCTACTTTGACATCATGGCGACATCAAAGGAAGCGGGAGAGGCCGGGCACGCCCGGTTCACCTATCGCCTCCGCGCGTCGTCCAGTGCGAGGGCCGCCCTGGAGACGGAGTGGGCGCGGTGCCGGTGGATCTGGAACGAGTCCGTCGCCAAGTCCCTGCAGACTCATCAGAACAATCGGGCGCGGCCCGAAGGCGCGGCCGAGTCGACGTGCGGCCCGGTTCAGCTCGCGAGGATGCTGACCGAGGCACGCGCCGAGAACGAGTGGCTTCGCGAGGGCGCCTGCGTTCCGCAACAGCAGTTGATCCGCGACTTCGGAAAGTCCCGCGCCAAAGCCCTCAAGGACATCAAGGCCCGGCTTCCCATGCGGCAGCGGGCGGGAATGCCGAAGTACAAGAAGAAGCGCGAAAGCGCACCGACGCTTGAGTACACCCGGCGCGGCTTCCGATTGAAGGACGGCCGCCTGCACCTGGCGGGCGGCATCGTGGTCACCGTGGTGTGGTCGCGTGAACTGCCTTCCGACCCGTCCAGTGTGCGCGTCTACCGCGACAGCCTCGGGCACTGGTACGCGTCGTTCGTCGTCGCCACCGAGAACGAACCGTTTCTCGCCACGGGAACGGCAATCGGCATCGACTGGGGTGTGAAGGAAACCGCTGTCACCACCAGCGACGCACACGATCTCCCCCACGCCCAGCACGGGAAGAACGCCGCACAACGCCTCGCCCGGTATCAGCGGATGATGGCTCGGCGTAAGCCGAAGCGAGGCCAGGCCGCCTCCAAGGGATACCGCACGGCGAAGCGCCAGACAGCGAAGTTGCACAAGAAGGTCGCCCGTCAGCGTCAGGACACGGGCCGAAAGTGGGCCAAGAAGGTCGTCCGCGACTTCGACCGGCTCGCGGTGGAGGACTTCCGCCCGAAGTTCCTCGCGAAGACGACCATGGCCCGCAAAGCCGCCGACGCGGCCATCTCCGCGACGAAGACGGCCCTGATCGAGATGGGCCGCAAGCACGGGCGCGGGGTGCACCTGGTGCACCCCGCCCACACCACGATGGACTGCGCAGACTGCGGAGCGAGAGCCAAGCACGCACTGCCCCTGTCCGAACGCACCTACACGTGCACCGCGTGCGGAGCCTCCCGACCGAGGGACAAGAACTCCGCCCGCGTGATGCTCGTCCGGGCTGGTCTCGAACCCGGCTGGCGTTGATCTTGCAAGACCTGCCGGACCGCCGGTCCCCGGGCGAAGTGAGCCAGGAATCCCGTTCCCTTAGGAGCGGGAGCAGTCAAACGAACAACTTATTACTCGGCGGACTCCGCCGCCGTCGCCGCTCGGCCGATGGCGCCGAGGACGGCGGCGGGCTTGGCGTCGGGGGCGACGGCCTTGCCGATGTTCTGCTTGACGTTCTCGCTGACCTTGGCCCAGGAGGTCTTGCCGACCGGGGGGAGCTGGGCGTTGGGGAGGCCCTTGAGGAACGCGCGCAGGTTGGCGTACTCGGGGTCGGTCTCCATGCGGGTGGAGGCGCTGACGGTGACGGGCAGCAGGTCGTTGTCCCCGGCAAACTTGAGGACGTTCTCGTCGCTGAAGGCGAAGTTGAGGAAGTCGCCGATCTCCTTGCGGTGGCCGTTCTGCTTGAAGCCCATGATCCAGTCGGCGACGCCCATGGAGGACTTGGGGGTGCCGTCGGCGCCGGGCAGGGGGACCTGGCCGACCTTGACGCCCTTCTTGGCGGCTTCCTTGACGAGCGAGGGGTGGCCGTTGAGCATGCCGACCTCGCCGCGTGCGAAGGCGGCGAAGGCGGCCTTGCGGTTGAGCTTGCCGGGGGCGACGGGGCCGGTGAGGCCCTTGCCGACGAGGTGGGTCCGGAGCCACTCGAAGGTGCGGATGTTGGCGTCGGAGTCGACGGCGTAGTGGTCGGTGGCGTCGGTCCAGCCGCCGCCACCGCTGAGCAGCCACATGAGGGTCTCGGCCTGGGCCTCCTCGGGGCCGAGGGGCAGCGCGAAGGGGGTGGGGACGCCGTCGTCCTTCAGCTTCTCGGCGGCCGCGGCCAGCTCGTCCCAGGTCGTGGGGGCCTTGAGTCCGGCCTGGTCGAAGAGGTCCTGGTTGTAGAAGAGGGGCCGGGTGGAGGCGACGAAGGGGAGGCCGTACTGGGTCCGCTTGGTCTCGCCGGCGGCGACGAGCGGGGCGAGGAAGTTGGCCTGGACGGGGATGGAGAGGATCTCGTCGGCGGCGTAGAGCTTGCCGGCGGCGGCGTAGTCGGCGTAGGCGCCGATCTGGGCGATGTCGGGGGCGTTGCCGGCGGCGACCATCTCGGAGACCTTGCGGTCGACGTCGTCCCAGGACTCGACCTGGAGTTCGATCGTGACGCCGGGGTGCTTCGCCTCGAAGGCGGCGACGAGGTCGGTCCAGTACTTCTTGGTGGAGTCGCCACCGGTCAGGTCGTACTCGGCGGCGACCAGTCGGAGGGTCACGTCACCGGAGTCGCCCCCGAGGGAGCCGCACCCGGCGACCGTGCCGGTCAGTCCGAGGGCGGCGGCGGCCGCGGTCAGTCCAAGGAATCGTCGCCGCTCCACGGCTTCATCCACCTTTTGCTCGTCGTTGAGCTGCGCCGAGCGGAGTGTTCGCTCTTCGCAGGGCCGTAAGTCTCTCGCGGGCCGGGCATGAGGTCTACACCACTTGGGTATCACTTCCGCAACTCGGCACGGAGCTCGAATTTGTATCCGTACGCAACAATCCTCGACAGTGGACTAGACCTTTTGGGTGGTCGCGCGACAGACTGTCCCTCGTGAGACACGTCATCGCCCTGGATGTGGGCGGCACCGGCATGAAGGCCGCCCTCGTCGGGGCGGACGGCACCCTGCTCCACGAGGCCCGCCGCGCCACCGGGCGCCGCCGCGGCCCCGAAGCCGTGGTGGAGACCATCCTCGGCTTCGCCGAAGACCTCCGCGCCCTCGGCCAGGAGCGGTACGGCGAACCCGCCGCGGCCGCCGGAGTCGCCGTCCCCGGAATCGTCGACGCCGAGAACGGCATCGCCGTCTACGCCGCGAACCTCGGCTGGCGCGACGTTCCCATGCGCGAACTCCTCAGCAGCCGACTCGACGGCATCCCCGTCGCCCTCGGCCACGACGTGCGCACCGGCGGCCTCGCCGAAGGCCGCATCGGCGCGGGCAACGGCGCCGACCGCTTCCTCTTCGTCCCCCTCGGCACCGGCATCGCCGGCGCCATCGGCATCGGCGACCGCATCGAGGCCGGCGCCCACGGCTACGCCGGCGAGATCGGCCACATCGTCGTCCGCCCCGGCGGCACCGACTGCGGCTGCGGCCAGCGCGGCTGCCTGGAGCGCTACGCCTCCGCCTCCGCCGTCTCCCAGGCCTGGGCCGCCGCCAGCGGCGACCCCGACGCCGACGCGGCCGACTGCGCGAAGGCCGTCGAATCCGGCGACGCCACCGCCGCACGGGTCTGGCAGGACGCCGTCGACGCCCTCGCCGACGGGCTCGTCACCGCCCTCACCCTGCTGGACCCCCGCACCCTGATCATCGGTGGCGGTCTCGCCGAGGCCGGGGAAACCTTGTTCACACCACTCCGGGCCGCGGTGGAGGAGCGAGTCACGTTCCAGAAGCTGCCCGCCATCGTCCCGGCGGCCCTCGGGGACACCGCCGGATGCCTGGGCGCGGGCCTCCTCGCCTGGGACCTGCTCGCCGACCAGCCCCCCACCGACTCGGAGGTTTCCGCCTGATGGCCGATCACAAGGTTCTCGCCGGCGCACACGTCGTGCTGCCCACCGGGATCGTCGAGAACGGACGCGTGATCGTCGCGGGCGACCGCATCGCGGGCTCCTCCCCCGAGGGCGCCCCGACCGTCGACCTGACCGGCCACTGGCTCGTCCCCGGCTTCGTCGACGTGCACAACCACGGCGGCGGCGGCGCCTCCTTCACCTCCGGCACCGCCGACGACGTCCTCAAGGGCGTCCACACCCACCGCCTGCACGGCACGACCACCGTCGTCGCCTCCTTCGTCACCGGCGAGATGGACTTCCTCACCCAGCGGGCCGGACTGCTCTCCGAACTCGCCGAGCAGGGCGAGCTCGCCGGCCTCCACTTCGAGGGCCCGTTCATCTCCCCCTGCCGCAAGGGCGCCCACGACGAGACGCTGCTCCGCGACCCCGACCCGGCCGACGTCCGCAAGCTGATCGACGCCGCCCGCGGCCAGGCCAAGATGGTCACCCTCGCCACCGAACTGCCCGGCGGCCTCGACTCCGTACGCCTCCTCGCCGAGCACGGCGTGATCGCCGCCATCGGCCACACCGACGCCACGTACGAGCAGACCGTCGCGGCCATCGACGCCGGCGCCACCGTCGCCACCCACCTGTACAACGCGATGCCCGCCCTCGGCCACCGCACGCCCGGCCCGATCGCCGCCCTCCTGGAGGACGAGCGGATCACCGTCGAGCTCATCAACGACGGCACCCACCTCCACCCCGCCGCCCTGGAACTCGCCTTCCACCACGCGGGCCCCGAGCGCGTCGCCTTCATCACCGACGCCATGGACGCGGCCGGCTTCGGCGACGGCCGCTACATGCTCGGCCCGCTCGCCGTCGACGTGAAGGACAGCGTCGCCCGCCTCGTCGAGGGCGGCTCCATCGCCGGCTCCACCCTCACCCTGGACCGCGCCTTCAAGCGCGCCGTCACCATCGACGGCATCCCCGTCGAGTCCGTCGTCCAGGCCATCTCCGCCAACCCCGCCCGCCTCCTCGGCGCCTACGACCGCGTCGGCTCCCTGGAACCCGGCAAGGACGCCGACATCGTCGTCCTCGACGCCGACTTCGACCTCAAGGGCGTCATGCGCAAGGGCGAGTGGATCGTCGACCCGACGGCGGCCGCAGCGGTCTGATCAGGAGTCATGCACGAGGGCGGTCGGTCCGGGGTCTGGGCCGATCGCCTTTCGTTTGGCATGATCAGTGCCCGTCGAAGCGGTCGTTCCACAGCCTCCCCACGGAGCACGGAGCGAGGAGTACGGAGTACGGGGGTGGGACAGGTGATCCTGACGGTCACCCTCAACACGGCACTGGACCTGACCTACCGGGTCCCCGCCCTCGTCCCGCACGCCTCCCACCGGGTCACCCAGGTCATCGAACGCCCCGGCGGCAAGGGTCTCAACGTCGCCCGGGTGCTCGCCGCCCTCGGCCACGAGACGGTGGCCACCGGCTTCGCGGGCGGCGCCACCGGCGCGACCCTGCGGGAGCAGCTCGCGGCGACGCCCGTACGGGACGAGCTCGTCGAGACGGCGGGCCCCACCCGCCGCACCGTCGCGGTCGTCGACGCCGCGACCGGCGACACCACGCAGCTCAACGAACCGGGCCCGGCCGTCACCGCCGCCGAGTGGACCGCCTTCCGCACCCGCTTCGCCGAACTCCTCGACGGGGCAAGGGCGGTGGCGCTCTGCGGCAGCCTCCCGCCGGGCATCCACGTCGGCGCCTACGCCGAACTCGTCCGGCTCGCCCGCGCCGCCGCCGTGCCCGTCCTCCTCGACACCAGCGGCGAACCCCTCCGCCGCGGCATCGCCGCCCGCCCCGACCTCGTCAAACCCAACACCGACGAGCTCGCCCAGCTCACCGGCTCCCGCGAACCCCACCGGGCCACCCGCGACGCCCGCCGTCGCGGCGCCCACGCGGTGATCTCCTCACTCGGCCCCGAAGGCCTCCTCGCCGCCACCCCCGAGGGACTCTGGCGCGCGGCCCCACCGGCCCCGGTCCGCGGCAACCCGACGGGTGCCGGCGACTCCGCCGTCGCGGGCCTGCTCTCAGGCCTCGTCGAGGGCACCGACTGGCCCGAACGCCTCGCCCGCGCCGTGGCCCTGTCCGCGGCGACCGTCCTCTCCCCGGTGGCCGGGGAGTTCGACGCCGCCGCCTACGAGGACCTGCTGCCCCGAGTGAAGGTGACGGAAGAGGCCCCCTGAGGGGGGCCCGCCTCCCGTGCCGGGCTAGCCCGGGGTGACTTCCAGCCAGTCCAGCAGCACGTTGCACTGGTTGCCGGCCTCACACGAGATCTTGATCTCGTTCTCGCCCTTCTGGAGCTCGACCGGCGCCCAGGTGGTCTGCCAGTTCTTCTCCAGGTTCGGGTCCGAGGAGCTGATGAAGTTCTTCAGACCGATCGGCTGCGAATTCGGCTTGCCGTTGACCGTCAGGGTGGCGTTGGCGTCGACGGCCGGGATGGCGTACCGCACGGTCAGGCGGTACTTGCCGTCCGTCGGCATGTTCGCCTTCCAGGTCACCGAGGCGCCGACCTGGTTGAAGCCCGAGACGTACACGCCGCCCGCGCCCTCGGCGCCCTTGACGACGGTCTCCGTCGCCGCGGTGCCGCCGAGCTTCAGCGTCGCCGCGTCCTGCTTGGGGAGTTCCTCGGGGGTCTTCTCGGTGCTGGGCTCGGTGCTCGGCTGCTCGGAGACCTGGGAGGACGCGGTCGGCGGCGTGCCGCCGGCCTGGTTGTCCTTGTCCTTGTCGCCACCGTTCGTGATCACCGCGGCGGCGATGCCGATGACGACGACCGCGACGACGGCGACCGCGCCGATCAGCAGGCCCCGGGTGTTGGGGCCGCGGCCGGAGCCGCCGCCGCGCTGGGGCGGGATCGAGGTCTGGCGGGTCTGCTGGCCGCCGTGGGCGCCGCCGTAGGTCTCGGGCGCGGCGTACTGCGCCTGCGGCTGGCCGTAGGGGGCCTGCTGCTGCGGCGGGACGTACGGCTGCTGCTGGCCGTACTGGCGTTCGCCGACCGTTCTGACCTGGTTGTACGAGGTCCGGGGCACGCCGGGCTGGGCGGGGGCGGGGCCGGGGTAGCCGTAGCCACCGCCCTGCGGGGGCTGGGCACCCGCTGCCTGGCCGTCCGCGTAGAGATAGCCGAACGGATCGTCGTCCTCGGGCTTGTTCGCGCCGTCGTTACCGGCAGCCATCCGGGTCACCTCTCCATGCTCGCCAGCCGTCGCCGACCGGCCCGAGCCTACCCCGAACGGGCGAGCGCGCGACTCAGCCCGCCCGTCGGTGGACCTTGGCACGGGAGCGTTTCTCCACGTACATCCGCTGGTCCGCGGAGTTCAGGACCTCTTCGACGGTCATCCCGCACTCGGCCCATCCGATGCCGAAACTGGCCCCGACCCGGACCGCGCGCCCGTCCACCCGGATCGGCGGAATGATCGCGTTGCGGAGGCGTACGGCCAGGTCGGCGGCGTCCGCGGCGCCGAGGCCGTCGGCGAGGACGACGAACTCGTCACCGCCGAGCCGGGCGACGGTGTCGCCGTCGCGCACGCCGGTGGTGAGCCGGCGCGCCACCTCGATGAGGACGGCGTCGCCGGTGTGGTGGCCGAACCGGTCGTTGATCGACTTGAAGCCGTCGAGGTCGCAGAAGAGGACCGCGAGCCCCTTGGTGCCGTCGTCGACCTCGCCGCCCGTGGGGGCGACCGCGTGGACGTGGTGGTCGTACGGCCCGGCGCCGCCCGCCGGCTCGAAACCGAAGCCGTGCTCGTGCTCGTGCTCGTACGGCTGCGGCTCGTACCCGGAGTCGTAGGCGGTGTCGTACGCGGTGTCGTAGGGGGCTTCGTGACCGGTCGCGTAGCCGCCGTCCCGTGCGGAGTCGTACGCGCCGTACGCGGCCTCGTCCCCGGGCGCCGACGGGCGCTCGCAGATGCGGGCGGAGAGCCGGGAGCGCAGCTCGGCGCTGTTGGGCAGACCGGTGAGGGCGTCGTGCGAGGCGCGGTGGGCGAGCTGCAGCTCGTGCCGCTTGCGCTCCTCGATGTCCTCGACGTGGGTGAGGAGGAAGCGCGGTCCGTCGGCGGTGTCGGCGACGACCGAGTTCCGCAGGGAGACCCAGACGTACGTGCCGTCGCGCCGCCCGAGCCGCAGCTCGGCCCGGCCGCCCTCGGCGGAGGTCCGGAGCAGGGTGCCTATGTCCTCGGGGTGGACGAGGTCGGCGAAGGAGTAGCGCCGCATCACGGACGCGGGCCGCCCGAGGAGCCGGCACAGGGCGTCGTTGGTCCGCAGCAGCCGGCCGTGCTGGTCGCCGCCCATCTCGGCGATGGCCATGCCGGACGGGGCGTACTCGAAGGCCTGCCGGAAGGACTCCTCGCTGGCCCGCAGGGCCTGCTGCTCGCGCTCCAGGCGGACCAGGGCGCGCTGCATGTTGGAGCGGAGGCGTGCGTTGCTGATCGCGATGGCCGACTGGGAGGCGTACATCTGGAGCGCCTCCTGGCCCCAGGGGCCCGGGTGCCGGCCGTTGCGCGGGCGGTCGACGGATATGACGCCGAGGAGCTCGCGGCCGGAGCCGGAGGCGTACATCGGGGCGTACAGGCGGTCGTGCGGGTGCCACTCGTCCTCGAAGCGGGGCGCCGGGCCGTCGGTGTGCCACTGGGGGACGTCGTCCTCCATCAACACCCAGCCCTCGGTGTGCGGGATGAACCTCAGGTCCCCCCAGGTCGACCCCATGGACAGGCGCCGCTCCCAGGAGGCGCGGGAGCCGACCCGACCGGTGATCAGGGCCTCGGCGGCGGAGCTTCCGGCGAAGGCGGCGACGACCAGGTCACCGTCGGGGCGTACGAGATTGACGCAGGCCAGCTCGTAGTTGAGGCCCGCGACGACACCGTCGGCGACGGTCTGCAGGGTGTCCGCCAGGCTGCGCGCAGTGTTGAGGTCCGCCACGACCTGATGCAGCTGCCGCAGGGTCGAGAGACGGACGTACGGCTCCGACTCGGTCTCCATCGCTCGCTCTCCCCGAGACCTCGACAGCAACTCCAGGGTTCTCATCGGCTACGTGTTGCACTGTCACTGCCACTGAATCACAGCGAGCTGCGCACCCGGTACACAGGGTCAGCAAATACTGGCCTCTGTGACTCAAGTCACAGCAGGTCATGGCGGGTCGTGCCTTTCCTCCTGAGGCCCCGCGCCATAGGGCGCGGAGGGGCCGGACCTAGGTCCGGCGGGGGTGCCCGACTGGTCCTCCGGCCCGATGCGGGCGACGCGGGCACCGGAATAGCGTGCAGGTGTGCTGCAGAAGACCCCCGCCCCGCCCCCCGTCTCCGACCTGGCCGTCCCCCATGCTGAGGGGGTGAGCAACGACGAGTTCCGGGCGGCCATGTCCCGCCTCGCGTCCGGCGTGGTCCTGGTGACCGCGCACGACCCCGACGACGGTCCGCGCGGCGAGGACGTCGGCATGACGGCCACCGCCTTCATGTCGGTCTCCCTCGACCCGCCCCTCGTCCTGGTCAGCCTCCGCAACGGCTCCCGCATGGACGACCTGCTCACCGACGTCCCCGTCTGGGCCGTCTCGATGCTCGCCGAGGACCAGCGGCACGTCGCCGGCCGCTTCGCCATGAAGAACCGCGTCAGCGACCGCCTCCTCTTCGCCGACCTGCCCCACACCCGCGGCGAGGAGAGCGGCGCCCTCCTCATGGGCGGCGCGCTCGCCACCCTGGAGTGCCGCACCGAGAGCCGCGTCGTCGCCGGCGACCACACCCTCGTCGTGGGCCGCGTCCTGACGGCCGCCCTGCCCCCGGCCTCGAAAAGCGGCCCGCTGACGTACTTCCAGGGGAAGTACCGCCACCTGTCCTAGGGGGTGCCCTAGGGGGTGCCCGGTAGGCGGTCAGCTCCAGTCGCGGGACTGACGCGACTGCCGGGTCTTCTTCGTCTCGGAGCGCTGCTTCTTCTCGCGCAGCCGCCGCTCGTTGATCCCGCGCGGGATCTTCGTCGGCCGGCGGGGCTTCGGCGGCGGGGCCGTCGCCTCGGCGAGCAGCGCGGCGAGGCGCACCGCCGCCGTCTCGCGGTTGCGCCACTGGGAGCGGTGCTCCGAGGCGCGGACCGACACGACGCCGTTGACGAGGCGGGAGGCGAGGCGCTCCAGGGCGCGCGCCTTCCACACCTCGGGGAGCGACTCGGTGGCCGCGAGGTCGAAGCGGAGCTCCACCTGCGAGTCGCTGGTGTTGACGTGCTGCCCGCCCGGCCCCGACGACCGCGAGAAACGCCACTGGAGCTCGGCCTCGGGAAGCGAGACGGAGCCGCGGATGGGATACGGACCGGACATGCCCTCCATGTTCCCCGCAGGGGGCCATGGGAGTCATCCTGTTTTCAGCGGAAACCCCGCGGGAAACCCTGCGGAAGACCGAACGGAACCCGGGCGGCGACCCGCACCGGGGACCGGACGGGAACCGGCACGGGAACCGCCGGAGCCGCGCACGCGTTTCTCCAGGCGAAGACATCACGATGAAAGGGACTTTCCATGGCTGTGAGCCTGTCCAAGGGCGGCAACGTCTCCCTGACCAAGGAGGCCCCGGGCCTCGCCGCCGTCACCGTGGGCCTCGGCTGGGACGTCCGCACCACCACCGGCACCGACTTCGACCTCGACGCCTCGGCGATCGGCGTGGACGCCGCCGGCAAGGTCGCGTCCGACGCGCACTTCGTCTTCTTCAACAACAAGTCGACGCCGGACCAGACCATCGTCCACACCGGTGACAACCGCACCGGCGAGGGCGGCGGCGACGACGAGCAGATCAACGTCAACCTCGCGGCCCTCCCGCCGAACGTCGACAAGATCGTCTTCCCGGTCTCCATCTACGACGCGGCCAACCGCTCGCAGAACTTCGGCCAGGTGCGCAACGCGTACATCCGCATCGTCAACCAGGCCGGCGGCGCCGAGCTCGCCCGCTACGACCTCTCCGAGGACGCGGCCGTCGAGACCGCCATGGTCTTCGGCGAGCTCTACCGCAACGGCGCCGAGTGGAAGTTCCGCGCCGTCGGCCAGGGCTACGCCTCCGGCCTGGAGGGCATCGCCCGCGACTTCGGCGTCAACCTCTGATCCGTCGCGCGACCGAACCGTCGCATGCCTGATCCGTCCCATGACTGACCAGGCCCACGACTGATCCGTCGCACGACTGATCCGTCGCACGGCGGTTGAGCCCCGGCCGGGATTCCCGGCCGGGGCTCTACCCTTTCCCGCGTGATCGTCGAAGCGCTCGCCCCCAAGGCCCTGGAGGACGGCGTCGCCCTCCCCGGCACGCTGCTCACCGAACTCACCGCGCTGTACGCGTCGAACGCGGAGTTCCAGCAGCTCACCGGCGACTTCCCGGACCCGTCCGACATCCGGCCCGAACAGGTCGCGGCCGCGCTCGCCGACGACCTCGCCCAGCCCACCGCCGAGGTGCTGCTCGCCCGTTCCGAGGGCCGCCTCGTGGCCGTCGCCGTCACCCTCGGCCGCCATCCCGACCCGGCCGATCCCGACCCGTGGCTCGGGCTCCTCATGGTCCACGCGGACGAACGGCGCGCGGGCCACGGCCGCCGGCTCGCCGCATACGTCGAGGATCGCTTCCGCGCCGCCGGCCGCACCGGGCTGAAGCTCGCCGTCCTGGAGAACAACCCGAAGGCCCTCGCCTTCTGGACCTCCCTCGGCTACGAGGAGACCGCGCGCCGCCCCGACCTCGCCCACGGCCGCCCGTGCGTGGTGATGCGCAGGTCCCTGGACCGGGGGACACCCCCTGACGACAGGCCCTAAGGCGCGGCCGGTCGGCCGTCGCCGTACAGCCAGACGTCCCACAGCGCGTCGAGGTCCTTGCCGGCCACGCTCTCCGCGTAGGCCGTGAAGTCGTCCGTGGTGGCGTTGGCGTGACGGTACTTCGCGGGCCAGCCGCGCAGGATCTCGTCGAAGACGTCGTCGCCGACGGTCTCGCGCAGCTTGTGCAGGACCATCGCGCCGCGCTGGTACACGGGCGCGTCGAAGAGGTTCTCGGCGGCGGGCGGAGCGGCCGGCGGGAACGCCCAGTTGGCGTCCTGGGCGAAGGCCCGCTCGAAGTGCGTCCGGGCGGGCACGTTCTCGTACTCCTCCGTGTACAGCCACTCGGCGTACGTGGCGAAGCCCTCGTTCAGCCACAGGTCCCGCCAGGTCGCGGGGGTGACCGAGTTCCCGAACCACTGGTGGGCCATCTCGTGCACGAGCGTCGTCCGGTCGAACGACGCGGCGGGGAACACGGGCCGCGTCTGCGTCTCCAGCGCGTAGCCGAGCGTCCCGTCCTCCACGACGATCGCCCCGGCCGCGGAGAAGGGGTACGGGCCGAACCGCTCCGCCTGCCGGCCGAGGATCACGGGGATCTCGTTCCGCAGCGCGGCACTGCCCGCCGCGACCGTCGGATCCACGGCGGTCAGAACGGGCACGGAGCCGTTGCCGGAAGGGGAGGCGGAGGCGGTGCCGGCACCGGAGGCGGAGGCAGTGCCGGTGGCGGTGCCGCCGCCGGAAGCGGAGGCAGTACCGGAGCCGTCGCCGGAAGCGGAGCCGTCGCCATCGGCCGTCGCCGCGCCCGTCTCGTACCGGCCGATCGCGACCGTCGCCAGATAGCTCGCCATCGGCTCGGCCGAGTGCCAGACGCTGGTGACGCGGCCGTCCGCGCCCGTGCGGCGCGCCGTCCTCACCCCGTTGGAGAACGCGTCGAGGCCGGCCGGGACGGTGAGCGTGATGTCGTACGCGGCCTTGTCGGAGGGGTGGTGGTTGCCGGGGAACCACGTCATGGAGCCCTGCGGTTCGCCCACCGCGACCGCCCCGCCGGCCGTCCGCAGCCAGCCCTCCGCGGAGCCGTCCGCGTCGGTGATCGCCTCGGGCACGCCCGCGTACGTGACGGTGGCCCGGAACTCCGCGCCCTCGGGGATCTCCTCGTGCGGCCGGAGCGTCAGCTCGTGCCCGGCGCGGTTGTACGCGGCGGGGGCGCCGTCGACGGTCGCCCCGCTCACCGTCAGCCCGTCGAGGTCGAGGTTGAAGGCGCTGAGGTCCTGGGTGGCGCGGGCCGTGATCTCGGCGGTGCCGTCGAGCCGCCCGGTGCCCGGGTCGTACGCCAGCGACAGGGCGTAGTGCACCGCGTCGTAGCCGCCGTTGCCGAGCTTCGGGAAGTACGGATCGCGCAGCCCGGCGGCCCCGGGAGTGCCGCGGACACCGCCGGTGGCCGCCGTACATCCGCCCGCGCACAGGGCGAGGGCGACGAGGGCGGCTGCGGCTCCGGTCCGGTGGCGCTGGGTCACGTACCGATCCTAAGCAACCCTCCCGAACCGGGCGCATACGGAACGGACCGTGGCCGCCCGTGAACGGCGGCGGCGCCCGGCGGGGGGTCCGGGCGCCGCCACCAGCCGGGGGGCCTGATCACCGAGGGGCCGGTCGCCCCTGGTCTCAGTTGCCGAGGGCGGCGACGCCGGCCTGGGCGAACTTCTCGTCGAGGTCGCCGGAGGGGGCGCCGGCGACGCCGATGCCCGCGATGGGGGCGCCCTTGGCGGTGACGGGGG
>NZ_JBHJQI010000090.1:0-33088 GCF_042262805.1 Streptomyces sp. NPDC056361 | reverse complement strand
GGCCCGCAGCACGTGTGCTGCGGGCCCCTTCGGCGTGAGTGGCCGTCCTGCGGGACTCAGTCGTCCGCGTCGCGGCGCAGACGCGGCTTCAGGTCCTTGAAGCGCGCCAGCAGACCGTTGACGAAGGTCGGGGACTCGTCGGTGGAGAACTCCTTGGCGAGCTGAACCGCCTCGTCGATCGCGACCGCGTCCGGCGTGCCGTCCTCCCAGATCAGCTCGTACGCACCGAGGCGCACGATGTTCCGGTCGGCGACGGGCATCCGGTCGAGGTCCCAGTCCACCGCGTAGGTCGCGATGAGCTCGTCGATCCGCGCCACGTGGGCCGCGTACCCCTCGACCAGCTGCATGGTGAAGTCGCTGACCGGCGGCTGGCGGTCGTCCGACCGCGCGTGCCGCACCTGGTCCGCGAGGACCTCCTGGACGGAGGCACCGCGCTGGTCGGCCTCGAAGAGGATCTGGAAGGCGCGCTTGCGCGCCTTGCTCCGAGCGGCCACGGTTAGCTGTTCACCCGGCCGAGGTAGTCGCTGGTGCGGGTGTCGACCTTGATCTTCTCACCGGTGGTGATGAAGAGCGGGACCTGGATCTCGTGGCCGGTCTCCAGGGTGGCGGGCTTGGTGCCACCGGTGGAGCGGTCGCCCTGGACACCCGGGTCGGTGTGCTGGATCGTCAGCACGACGGCGGCCGGGAGCTCGACGTAGAGCACCTCGCCCTCGTGCTGCGCGACGGAGGCGCTGAAGCCCTCGATGAGGAAGTTGGCGGCGTCGCCGACGGACTTGCGGTCGACGTGCAGCTGGTCGTAGGTCTCCTCGTCCATGAAGACGAAGTAGTCGCCGTCCATGTAGGAGAACTGCATGTCGCGGCGGTCGATGGTGGCCGTCTCGACCTTGACGCCCGCGTTGAAGGTCTTGTCGACGACCTTGCCGGACAGCACGTTCTTGAGCTTGGTGCGCACGAAGGCCGGGCCCTTGCCGGGCTTGACGTGCTGGAACTCGACGACGGACCAGAGCTGGCCGCCTTCGAGCTTGAGCACCATGCCGTTCTTGAGGTCGTTCGTGGAAGCCACGGTTGCGGAATCTCCTGGACTGACGTGGGACCTGGGAGGCGTACGCGCCTTACAGCGCGAGCAGCTCCTTGGTCGTGATGGTGAGTAGCTCGGGTCCGCCGTCCGCCTCCTGGCGCACGACGAGCGTGTCATCGATCCGGACCCCGCCCCGGCCCGGGAGGTGGACCCCCGGTTCGACGGTGACCGGCACACAAGCGTCCAGTTTACCCATGGCCGAGGGTGAGAGCTGCGGGTCCTCGTCGATTTCGAGCCCCACCCCGTGCCCGGTGAGCGGCACGGCGGCCTCCGCGTGGCCCGCCGAGTCCAGGATCTGCCGGGCCGCCCGGTCCACGTCCCGGTACTCGGCGCCGGGTGCGAGGGACTCCCGTCCGGCGCGCTGAGCGGCGAAGACGAGCTCGTACAGCTCGATCTGCCAGTCGGCGGGGGTGGTGCCGATGACGAAGGTGCGGCCGATCTCGCACCGGTAGCCGCGGTAGTCGGCGCCGAGGCAGACGGAGAGGAAATCGCCCTCCTCGACGCGGCGGTCGGTCGGTCGGTGCCCGCGGCGCCCGGAGTGCGGGCCGGTCGCCACCGAGGTGGGGAAGGCGGCCCCGTCGGCCCCGTGATCGACGAGCCGGCGCTCCAGCTCCAGGGCGAGGTGGCGCTCGGTCCGCCCGACGAGGATCGACTCCAGGAGCTCGCCGAGGGCCTGGTCGGCGATCTCGGCGGCGATCCGGAGGCAGGCGATCTCGTCCTCGTCCTTGACGATCCTGAGCTGCTCGACGGCGCACGCGAGGTCGGCGAGGTGCAGTCCGGGCGCGACGGAGCCCATGGCGCGGTGCCTGGCCACCGTCAGGTCGTGCTCCTCGACGGCGAGCGCGTCCACGCCGGCCCGGCGGACCAGGTCGGCGGCCGCGACCGCCGGATCACCGCCGCCCGCGGGCAGCACCTGCTGTCTGAGCAGCTCGTCGAGCCGCCCGTCGGCCGGTTCGCCGCCGGGCGCGACGGGGCAGAGCAGGACGTCCGTGTCCGGTTCCGGGCCGACGAGCAGCACCGCGCCCGGCGGTGAGCCGCCCGCGAGATAGCGCACGTTGGCGGGGCGGGAGACCAGGGCCGCCGGGCTGCCCGCGGCCGCGCACCGGTCGCGCAGCCGTACACGGCGGTCCGCATACACCTCTGACATGCTCCGAGCCTACGAGCACCGCGCCGCGGCGGCCTGTTCTGAGCGGCCGACCGGGCGGGCCGGCCCGCCGCCGGGTCACCAGGTGGGCGGACTCGCTATCGCGCGGGCCAGGACGTCGTCGAGGACGCGGGCGGTGGTCTCGACGTCGTACGTGGAGTTGTCGATGATCGGCAGCCCCGAGCCGTACCAGCCGGCCATCCGGCCGTGGATGGCGGCGACCTCCTCGTCCGAGAGGCGCCGGTTGCCGCTGCGCTCCGCGTTGCGCTCCAGGACGATCTCCAGGCCGGGCAGCAGGACCACCGGGAGCAGGCCGGGGCCGACGTGGCGCTTCCATCCGCCGAGGCCGACGACGGGCCGGTCGGGGAAGACCGCGTCGTCGACGATGCAGGAGATCCCGTTGGCGAGGAAGTTGCGCGCGGCGAAGCCGCAGGTGCGGCGGGCGAGGCGGTACTGGGCCTCGGAGTGGTCGTTCCAGCCCGACTGCGGGTCCGCGAAGCCGGAGCAGACCCACTCGCGGACGTCGTCGAGGCTGATGTGCGCCGTGGGCACCCGGCGGCGCTGCGCCCAGTGCCGCGCGACGGTCGTCTTGCCGGCCCCGGCGGGCCCGATCAGCAGCACCGCGAGCGTGGCCGTGCCGGTCCCGCCGTGCTCGGTGGCGGGTGCCGGCGGCGCTCCCACGGGCGGCAGCGGCACGTGCCCGGTCAGGTCCGCCCGCTGCGGCGGAGCGGCCGGGTACGGCGACGCGGCCTGCCCCTGCGGCGCCCCGTGCTGCGGTACGGCCCCGGGCCCGCCCCACCCCGGCCCTCCGGGGCCGGACGGCGGCGCTCCGGGCGCCGCGTGCGGCGGCGGCCCCTGCGGGTGCCTGGGGGCGCCCGCCTGGACGGTCCGGTGCACCCCGAGCCGGGGCGCGGCGGACGGCGGTCCCGCGGGCGGTACGGCGGCCGACGCCCCGGCGGGCGGGGGTCCGGCCGGCAGCGGCCCGCCGGTCGGCGCCGGGCCCGACGGGTGGCCCGGATACGGCGTGCCCCGGGGAGGGGTCGGCGGGACGGGCGGATGCGCGCCCTGGGCGCCACCGCCCGCGCCGGCTCCTGCTCCCTGAACGGGGTCGGGCGTCTGCCCCGGCCGTTCGGGCGGTGGCAGCGGACCCCCCACTGCGTGTTGCATCCGGTGCCACTCCGTCTCGTACGCCTGTCGGCCTCTGGTAACCGTGGACGCCGGAACGTTACCGTCCCCGGCCCCCACAAGGGCAACGGCCGGGAACGCCTTCTGGTGCCCCGTCAGCCGGCGAGTTCCTCGGCGAGCGCCCTGAGGGCGAGCCGGTAGGAGCCGATTCCGAAGCCGGCCACCGTCCCGGTCGCCACGGCCGCGATGACCGAGGTGTGCCGGAACTCCTCGCGGGCGTACGGGTTCGAGATGTGCACCTCGATCAGGGGCGCGGTCCGCTGGGCGGCCGCGTCCCGCATCCCGTACGAGTAGTGCGTGAACGCGCCGGGGTTGATCACCACCGGGATCGAGCCGTCCGCCGCCTCGTGGAGCCAGCGGATCATCTCGCCCTCGTCGTTGGTCTCCCGCACGTCGACGTCGAAGCCGAGCTCCGCGCCGAGCGTCCGGCAGGACTCGACGAGCCCCTTGTACGAGGTGGCGCCGTAGATGTCGGGCTCGCGGGAGCCGAGTCGGCCGAGGTTCGGGCCGTTCAGCACGAGGACCGGGCGCGCCTCGGTCACGCCGACACCTCGCCGTAGGCCGCGATCAGCACCGCCGGGTCCGGGGCCTCCAGGACGGTCGGCTTGCCGATCCCGTCGAGCACGATGAAGCGGAGCAGATCGCCGCGGGACTTCTTGTCGACCCGCATCGTCTCCAGGAGCTTGGGCCACTGGTCGCCGCGGTAGGTGAGCGGCAGGCCGACGGACTCCAGGATCGCGCGGTGCCGGTCGGCGGTGGCGTCGTCGAGGCGGCCGGCCAGCCGGCCGAGCTCGGCGGCGAAGACCATGCCGACGGAGACGGCGGCGCCGTGGCGCCACTTGTACCGCTCGTTCTTCTCGATGGCGTGGGCGAGGGTGTGGCCGTAGTTGAGGATCTCCCGGCGGCCGGACTCCTTGAGGTCGCCGGAGACGACCTCGGCCTTGACCTTGATCGAGCGGACGAGCAGCTCGGCGGTGTGCGGACCGTCCGGGGTGCGGGCGGCCTGCGGGTCCTCCTCGATGAGGTCGAGGATCACCGGGTCGACGATGAAGCCGGCCTTGATGATCTCCGCGAGACCGCTGACGTAGTCGTGCACCGGCAGCGAGTCCAGCGCGGCGAGGTCGCAGAGGACGCCGGCCGGCGGGTGGAAGGCGCCGACGAGGTTCTTGCCCTCGGCGGTGTTGATGCCCGTCTTGCCGCCGACGGCCGCGTCGACCATCGCGAGGACGGTGGTCGGCACGGCGATCCAGCGCACGCCGCGCAGCCAGGTCGCGGCCACGAAGCCGGCGAGGTCGGTGGTGGCGCCGCCGCCGACGCCGACGACGACGTCGCTGCGGGTGAAGCCGGTCTGGCCGAGCGCCTTCCAGCAGTAGGCGGCGACCTCGGCGGTCTTCGCCTCCTCGGCGTTCGGCACCTGGATGGCGACGGCCTCGTAGCCCTGGTCGGCGAGGTCGGCGCGGAGCGCCTCGCCGGTGTCGGCGAGGGCCTCCGGGTGGATCACGGCGACCCGCTTGGCCTGGGGGCCGATCAGGGCGGGGAGCTCGCCGAGCAGCTGTCGGCCGACCAGCACGTCGTACGCGTCGGTGCCCGCGCTGCCCGCGACGTGGATCCGGGTCGTTTCCTGGTCGGTCATGCGTCCTTCTTCAGATCCAGTGCCGAGAGGACCGCGTCCGCGACCTCTTCGGGGGTGCGGTCGTCGGTGGCGACGACGGCCCGGGCTACTTCGGTGTACAGGTGGCGGCGCGCGTCCATCTGCTCGCGCCACTGGCGGCGCGGATTGACGGCGAGCAGCGGCCGCGCGGTGTTGAGGCCGACGCGGCGGACGGCCTCGTCGACGTCCATCGAGAGGTACGCGACGGGCCGCCCGGCCAGCAGGGCGCGGGTGCCCTCGTCGAGGATCGCGCCGCCGCCGAGGGCGAGGACGCCCTCGTGCTCGGCGACGGCCGCGGCGACCGCGGCCCGTTCGAGGGCGCGGAAGTGCTCCTCGCCGTCCTCGACGAAGATGTCGGAGATCTCGCGTCCTTCGGCGGCGACGATGTCGGCGTCGGTGTCCCGGTAGGGCGCGCCCAGCTTCGCGGCCAGGAGCGCGCCCACCGTGGACTTGCCGGAGCCCATCGGCCCGACGAGGACGATCAGGGGACCGGCGGTCACCGGATGTGCAGGTTGTCGAGGTACGACTGCACGTTGCGGCGGGTCTCCGGGACGCTGTCGCCGCCGAACTTCTCGACGACCGCGTCGGCGAGGACGAGCGCGACCATGGCCTCGGCGACGATGCCGGCGGCGGGGACGGCGCACACGTCGGAACGCTGGTGGTGGGCGGCCGCGACCTCGCCGGTGGCGACGTCGATCGTGGCGAGGGCGCGCGGCACGGTCGCGATCGGCTTCATGGCGGCGCGGACGCGCAGCAGCTCGCCGGTGGTCAGACCGCCCTCGGTGCCGCCGGAGCGGCCGGAGGTCCGCTTGATGCCGTCCTCGGTGCGGACGATCTCGTCGTGCGCCTTCGAGCCGGGCACGCGGGCGAGGTCGAAGCCGTCGCCGACCTCGACGCCCTTGATGGCCTGGATGCCCATGAGCGCGGCGGCCAGGCGTGCGTCGAGGCGCCGGTCCCAGTGGACGTGCGAGCCGAGGCCGACGGGCACGCCGTACGCGAGGACCTCGACGACGCCGCCGAGGGTGTCGCCGTCCTTGTGGGCCTGGTCGATCTCGGCCACCATCGCCTTCGACGCGTCGGCGTCGAGGCAGCGCACCGGGTCGGCGTCGAGCCGCTCGACGTCGCCGGGGGTCGGGTAGACGCCGTACGGCGCCTTGGCGGCGGCCAGCTCGACGACGTGCGAGACGATCTCGATGCCCGCGGCCTCCTTGATGAAGGACCGGGCGACGGCACCGAGGGCGACGCGGGCGGCGGTCTCCCGGGCGCTGGCGCGCTCCAGGATCGGCCGGGCCTCGTCGAAGCCGTACTTCTGCATGCCGGCGAGGTCGGCGTGGCCGGGCCGGGGCCGGGTCAGGGGCGCGTTGCGGCCCGTCTCCTTGAGCTCCGCCGGGTCGACCGGGTCGGCCGACATGACCTTCTCCCACTTGGGCCACTCGGTGTTCCCGACCATGACGGCGATCGGGGAGCCGAGCGAGAGTCCGTGGCGGACGCCGCCGAGGAAGGTGATCTCGTCCTGCTCGAACTTCATCCGGGCGCCACGCCCATAGCCGAGGCGTCGCCGCGCGAGGTGGTCCGCCACCAGCTCAGTGGTGACCGGGACGCCGGCGGGAAGACCCTCCAGCGTCGCGACCAGCCCGGGTCCGTGGGATTCCCCAGCGGTCAGCCAACGCAACCTGCTCAACGATGCTCCTCATGCTCGCGCCTGGGCACTGCGACGACGCGGCCGGGTGCGCGGCCCTGGCCCGCCGCCCCCGATCCTTTCACGTCCCGGGGACGAACCCGCCCTCCCGTCCAGCTATCGGACGGGGGCGTCGTATTCCTGGACAGGCCGCTCGTCGTCCCGCGCCTCGCCGAAGCGGGTCCGCAGCCATCCGAGACACGCGTGGACGGCGAGGGTGGAGCCGGCCGCGATCAGCGGATAGCGCAGCCATTCGGGCAGGTGACCGAAGATCACCAGCCGGAAGAAGCGCGCGATGTCGAACGCCAGGTCCCATTTGGAGGCGAGCGTCAGTGACTCACTCATGTTCGCCGTACTCCCCCGTGTTCCGCTCGGCGTCGCGGTGCAGCCTATCGGGCGGCCAGCGCCCGCTCCCCCGCCGCCCGCATCGCCGCGAGCGGGGCGGGCACGCGGCCCGTCACCTGCTCGACCTGGAGGACGGCCTGGTGGACGAGGAGGTCGAGGCCTCCGACGACCTTGCCGCCGCGCTCGGACCAGGCCGCGGCGAGCGCGGTCGGCCAGGGGTCGTAGAGGACGTCGAAGAGGGTGCCGGGGCCTTCGGGGACCGCGTCGGCCAGGGCGTTGGTGGTGCCGGCCGGGGTCGTCGCGACGACCAGCGGGGATGCGAAGGCCTCGGCCGCGCGCTCCCAGTCCGCGGTACGGACCTCCACGCCGAGCCGCTCGCCCCAGCCGCGCATCTCCTCCGCGCGGGCCTCGCTCCGCACGTACGCGGTGACGGGGCCGACGCAGATCCGGGCGAGCGCGGCGAGCGCGGAGGACGCCGTGGCGCCTGCGCCGAGGACCGCCGCCGACTCCACCTTCTCGACGCCGCGCTCGCTCAGGGCGGCGATCATGCCGGGGATGTCGGTGTTGTCCCCGATCCGCCGGCCGTCCTCCCGGAGGACGACCGTGTTGACGGCCTCCACGGCGGCGGCCGTGTCGCTGATCTCGTCGAGCAGCGGGATGATCGCCCGCTTCAGCGGCATGGTCAGCGACAGGCCCGCCCACGTTCCGTCCAGCTCGGCGACGAAGCCGGGCAGCGCCGCCTCGTCGACCTCGAACCGCTCGTACGACCAGTCGTCGAGACCGAGCTCGGCGTACGCGGCCCGGTGCAGCACCGGGGAGAGCGAGTGCGCGATCGGCGAACCGAGGACGGCCGCGCGGTGCTGCCTGCTCACTGTCCCGACTTCCGTTCCTTCTCGTACTCCGCGACGTTCCGGTTGTGTTCCTTGAGGGTCACGGAGAAGACGGTCTTGTTCTCGTTGATCGACACGAAGTAGTACCACGGGCCGTCGGCGGGAGCCATCGCCGAGTTCAGCGCCTCGATGCCGGGGTTGCTGATGGGACCGGGGATGAGGCCCTTCACGTCGTACGCGTAGGTGTTGTACGGGTCCTTGATCTTGCGCATGGCCTCGACGGATCCCACGTCGAGGGTGCTGGTGCCCCTCAGGTAGTTCACCGTGGAGTCGAACTCCAGGCGTCCCGCCGTCTCCGCGTTGTCGGGCTTGAGGCGGTTGTAGACGACGCGCGCCACCTTGTCGAAGTCGTGCTTGTACTTGCCCTCGACCTGCACGAGGCTCGCGACCGTCAGGAGTTCCCACGGCCCCTTGACGCCCACGGCCTTCGCCTTCGCGTCCAGGTCCAGCTTCGTGTACTCCTGGTTCGCGCGGGAGACCATCTTGCGCAGGGCGTCCTCGGGCTTGCTGCCCTTGGCGACGGGGTAGCTCGCCGGGAAGAGGAAGCCTTCCAGCGGGTCCTTGACGTCGTCGTGGTTCTTGGCCCAGTCGGGCAGCCCGAGGGAGTCGGCCTTCGCGAGCGCGATCTCCTTGGTGGTGCCCGCCTTGAGGTCGAGGCGCTTGTCGAGCTGGTCGTAGACCCAGGCGTTCCGCTTGCCCTCGGGGATGACGAGGTTGGCCTGGCTCACCGGGTCGAGCATGAGCGTGACGGCGCTCTCGGCCGACATCTCCTTCTTCAGCGTGTAGACGCCGGCCTGGATCGAGAGGCCCTTGGGGTTGCGTCCCTGCGCGGAGACGAAGGCGTCGACGCTCTTGACGACGCCCGCCTTCTTGAGGATGTTGCCGATCTCGTAGCCGCCGGCGTCCTTCGGGATCTCGACCTGCACCTCGCCGGTGCCGGTGCCGGCGAAGTCCTCGGCCGCGCCGAACTGGCCCTGCCAGAACTCGTAGCCGAAGTAGCCGATGCCGCCGACGCCGCCCGCGAGGACGAGCGCGACGACGAGGCAGGCCACGCCGTTCTTGCCTTTGCGTTTCTTCGCTTTGCTGCGGCGTTCGCGGTCGCCGCCGCGGGAGCCCCGGCCGGCCGGCTCCTCGTCGTACTCGTCGTCGTGGTCGTCGGGGTCGTCCTCGCCGGTGAAGAAGGGGTGCTTCTCCTCCTCCGGCTCCGGGCGCGCTTCTTCCTCCGGGGCCCAGTCGATCACCGGCTCCGGCGGGGTCCGGCGGCGGCCGGGGGGCTGGGGCGGCGGGTAGGCCTCGGGGGTGCCGTAGAGGTCCGGGGTCTGGCCGCCGTACGGATCGGCCTGCGGGGCGCCGTACGCCATCGAGGCCTGGCCGGTGTCCCAGTTGCCGTCGTACTGCTGTCCGAGGTCCCCGGGCGTGTCGTAGCCGCCCTGGTACCCCGTCCCGTACTGCTGCTGAGGCTGCGCCTGCTGCTGGTGCTGCGCCTGCTGTTGCTGCTGCTGGTACTGCGTCTGCTGCTGGTACTGCGGGTCCACGTAGCCCTGCGGCTGCTGTTGCTGCTGCGCCTGCTGTTGCTGCTGGTAGTACTGCTGCTGCTGAGCCTGCTGCTGGTACGGGTCGCCCTGGTAGCCCTGTCCGGCCTGGCCGTACGGGTCCTCGTAGCCGTGGCCGCCCTGGTCGTACTGGCTCGCCTGCTGCGGGTGCGGGTACTGCTGCTGGCCCTCCCACCCCTGGTCCCCGTACAACGGGTCCCCGGGGTGCCACGGTTCGGAGCCAGGGCCCCGGCCATACTCAGTCATCGATCCCCAAACAGCCGCGAGGCTTCCGGACGATCCGCCTCTACGTAGTGCGGCAGTTGTTCGAACACGGCCGCATCGCGCGGAACGTTACCGTATCGCGATCAGATGACCACTTCGACGCCCTCGCCGGGCGGATTACCTGATACCCGTTCGGACTCAAGAGCGTTCTGAAGGATGATCACAGCGGCGGCCTGGTCGATGACGGACCGCCCCTTCTTGGCCTTCACGCCGGAGGCACGGAGCCCGTGGGTCGCGGAGACCGTGGTCATCCGCTCGTCGACGAGACGGACCGGCACCGGGGCGATGCCCTTGGCCATCTCGCGGGCGAAGGCGCGCACCTTGGTCGCGGCCGGGCCCTCCCGCCCGCTGAGCGAGCGGGGCAGACCCACGACGACCTCGATGGGCTCGTACTCCTCGACGAGCTGGCGGAGCCGCCGGTGGGCGGCCGGGACGTCACGTCCCGGCACGGTCTCCACCGGCGTCGCGAGGACCCCGTCGGGGTCGCACGAGGCGACCCCGATCCGGGCGTCCCCGACGTCGACCGCGAGACGGCGGCCACGGCGCATCGTCACGCCGTCTCCACCACGAGCCGCTCGACGGCGGCGATGGCCTCGCCGACCGCCTCCGGGTTCTGGCCGCCGCCCTGGGCGACGTCCGGCTTGCCGCCGCCACCGCCGCCGAGGGTCTTGGCGGCCGTGCGGACCAGCTCGCCGGCCTTGAGACCGCGCTCGCGGGCGGCCTCGTTGGTGGCGATGACCGTGAGCGGCTTGCCGTTGACCGTGGTGAACAGGGCGACGACGGCCGGACGGTCGGACGGGATGCGGCCCCGCACGTCGAGGACCAGCTTGCGCAGGTCGTCGGCGCCGGTGCCGTCCTGCACCCGGCCCGTGACCAGGGCGAGGCCGCGGATGTCCTGGGCGGAGTCGACGAGACCGGCGGCGGCCTGGAGGACCTTCTCCGCGCGGAACTTCTCGATCTCCTTCTCGGCGTCCTTCAGCTTGCCGAGCATGGTGGAGATCTTCTCCGGCAGCTCCTCCGGGCGGCCCTTCACCAGCTCCTGGAGCTGGGCGACGACCGTGTGCTCGCGGGCGAGGAAGTTGTACGCGTCGACGCCGACGAGGGCCTCGATGCGGCGCACGCCGGAGCCGATGGACGACTCGCCGAGCAGCTTCACCAGGCCCAGCTGGGCGGTGTTGCCGACGTGCGTGCCGCCGCACAGCTCCTTGGAGAAGTCGCCGATGGTGACGACGCGGACCTGCTCGCCGTACTTCTCGCCGAACTCGGCGATGGCGCCCTGGCGCTTGGCCTCGTTGATCGGCATGACCTCGGCGTGGACCTCGAGCTCGCGCGAGAGGACCTCGTTGATCTTCTGCTCGACGTCGGTGAGCACGGCGCCGGGAACGGCGTTCGGCGAGCCGAAGTCGAAGCGGAAGCGGCCGGGCTGGTTCTCCGAACCGGCCTGGGCGGCCGTCGGGCCGAGGGCGTCGCGCAGCGCCTGGTGGGTCAGGTGCGTGGCCGAGTGGGCGCGGGCGATGGCCCGGCGGCGCTTGACGTCGATGGCGGCGTAGGCGGTGGCGCCCACGGTCACCTCGCCGACCTGCACGGAACCCTTGTGCACGGAGACGCCGGGTACCGGCTGCTGGACGTCGCGGACCTCGATGACGGCGCCGCTGTGCAGCTTGATCCGGCCCTGGTCGGCGATCTGGCCGCCGCCCTCGGCGTAGAACGGGGTCCGGTCGAGGACGACCTCGACCTCGTCGCCCTCGGAGGCCGCCGGCGAGGAGACGCCGTTGACGAGGAGGCCGACGATCGTGGTCTCGCCCTCGGTGTTGGTGTAGCCCGTGAACTGGGTGGCGCCGTTGCCGTCGGCGATCTCCCGGTACGCGGTCATGTCGGCGTGGCCGGTCTTCTTGGCCTTGGCGTCGGCCTTGGCGCGGTCCCGCTGCTCCTTCATCAGGCGGCGGAAGCCGTCCTCGTCCACGGAGAGGCCCTGCTCGGAGGCCATCTCCAGGGTGAGGTCGATCGGGAAGCCCCAGGTGTCGTGGAGCAGGAACGCCTTGTCGCCGGAGAGGACCGTGCCGCCGGCGGCCTTGGTCTCGGTCACGGCGGTGTCGAGGATGTTCGTGCCGCCCTTGAGGGCCTTCAGGAAGGCGGCCTCTTCGGCGAGGGCGACGGTCTCGATGCGCTTGCGGTCGGTGACCAGCTCCGGGTACTGCTCGCCCATCGTGTTGATCACGGTGTCGACGAGGTCCTGGACGACCGGGCCGGTGGCGCCGAGCAGGCGCATGTTGCGGACGGCGCGGCGCATGATGCGGCGCAGCACGTAGCCACGGCCCTCGTTGCCGGGGGTGACGCCGTCGCCGATGAGCATGACGGACGTACGCATGTGGTCGGCGACCACGCGGAGCGACACGTCGCTGTCGTGGGCCTTGCCGTAGGCGACGCCGGTGAGCTCGGTGGCCTTGTCGATGACGACCTGGAGGGTGTCCGTCTCGTACATGTTCTGGACGCCCTGGAGGATCATCGCCAGGCGCTCCAGGCCGAGGCCCGTGTCGATGTTCTTCGACGGCAGCTCGCCGAGGATCGGGAAGTTCTCCTTGTCGGAGCCCTCGCCGCGCTCGTACTGCATGAAGACCAGGTTCCAGATCTCCACGTACCGCTCGTCGTTGACGGCCGGGCCGCCCTCGACGCCGAACTCGGGGCCGCGGTCGTAGTTGATCTCGGAACACGGGCCGCAGGGGCCGGGGACGCCCATCGACCAGTAGTTGTCCTTCTTGCCGAGGCGCTGGATGCGCTCGGCCGGGACGCCGACGACGTCGCGCCAGATCTGCTCGGCCTCGTCGTCCTCCTGGTAGACGGTGATCCAGAGCTTCTCCGGCTCGAGCCCGTAGCCGCCGTGCTCCACCGGGGTGGTCAGCAGCTCCCAGGCGAGCTTGATGGCGCCTTCCTTGAAGTAGTCGCCGAAGGAGAAGTTGCCGCACATCTGGAAGAACGTGCCGTGGCGGGTGGTCTTGCCGACTTCCTCGATGTCGGGCGTGCGCACGCACTTCTGCACGCTGGAGGCGCGCGTGAACGGCGGCTTGACCTCACCCAGGAAGTAGGGCTTGAAGGGCACCATGCCGGCGGGGACGAGCAGCAGAGTCGGGTCGTCCGCGATGAGCGACGCCGAAGGGACGACGGTGTGCCCGCGCTCCTCGAAGAAGCTCAGCCAGCGGCGGCGGATTTCAGCCGACTCCATCAGTGGTCCTCATTCCGGTTGTACGAGATCGTGGAAATTGAATGCGTGGTCGGGTGCGGCGCGCGGCCGAGCGCGGTCTTGCGGCGGGGCTCCGGGAGCTCCCGGCCGGTGCCGGGCTCCACGGGGGCGTCGAGCCCGAGCGCCTCGCCCAGTTCGGCCTCGCGCTGGACCATGCCCGCCCTCACGTCGAGGGCGAAGTCCTTGAGGCGGTGTCCGGTCTCGATCGCCTTGTTCGCCGCCTGGGCCGCGAGGCTCTCGGGGGTCAGCTGCTTCAGCTTGCGGTTGACCTTGGTGGTGGCCCACACACCGGCGGCTGCGCCGGCCGTGAACCAGAACGTGCGGCGGAACATCGCGGCTCAGCCCTTCTGCTTCCGGCGTCTCGAGGACGGCACGGTACGGCCGACGATCACAGTACGTCGCACGGAGTCCCGCGGCACGTCCTCCCCGTCCCGGCCCCGGCCGAGCGCCTTGCGCACGCCGTAGCCGAAGGCGGCCACCTTGACGAGCGGGCCGCCGAAGGTGGAGGCGACGGTGGAGGAGAGCGCGGAGGCGTTGGAGGTGACCTCCTGGACGTCCGACGCGATGGCGTCGACCCGGTCGAGCTGGGTCTGCGCGGAGCGCACGGTCGCGGAGGCGTCGGCCAGCAGCGGGACGGCCTGCTCGGTCACGTCCGCCACCATCCGCGTGGCCGCTTTGAGCGTCTGCGCCAGCCTCACCAGCACCACGGCGAGGAAGGAGACCAGGATCGCCCAGAAGACGGCCACGAGGATGCCGGCAACCTCTCCACCGGTCACTCTGCACCGCTCCCTGTGTCGTCGGATCTGTCGTCGGGTTCTTGCCAAAAGTAGTCCCCCGACCCTATCGCGCCCGGGCTGGCCCGCCGTACCGCATTACCGTCCGCGGGACGGGAGTTAGGGGAACCGATTGTACGGAGAGCGCGCGGATGGGTACGCTCCGTGTCCCATGCGACGGAGCAATCTCCCGGCGGAGCTGAACCGGTTCGTCGGACGGGCCGCCGAGCAGGCCGCCCTGACGGCGCTCCTTGAGACGTCCCGCCTGGTCACGGTCGTCGGAGTGGGCGGGGTCGGCAAGACCCGGCTGGCGCTCCGGGCTGCCGCCGGGGCGCAGAAACGCTACGGCGACGGGGTGCGCCTCGCCGACCTCGCGCCGCTTCGCGACCCGGACCTGGTGGCGTACGCCCTCGTCGAGGCGCTCGGCCTGACCGACCACACGCTGCGCGCCCCGCGCGAGGTGCTCGTGGAGCACCTCGCCGAACGCCGGCTGCTGCTGGTGGTCGACGGGTTCGAGCACCTGGTGGAGAGCTGCGCGCCGCTGGTACGGGACCTCCTGGCGCACGCCCCCGGCCTCACCGTCCTCGCGGTCGGGCGCCGGGCGCTGCGGGTGGCGGGCGAGAGCGTGTTCACGCTGGCGCCGATGGGCGAGGCGGACGCGGTGGCGCTGCTCGCCGAGCGGGCCGCGGAGGCGGGCGCGCCGATGACGCCCGCGCCTGCCGCGTCGACGGTGCCCGCCCTGCCCTTCCCCGCGGCGTCCGAGGCCCCTCTCCTCCCCGGCCCCTCGGCGGCCGTGCGGGAGCTGTGCCTGCGGCTCGACGGCATCCCGCTGGCCCTCGAACTGGCGGCGGGGCGGCTGCCGCTCCTCTCCGTCGAGCAGATGCTGTGCCGCCTCGACGACCGGTTCCGGCTCCTCACGGACGGCGGGCGGGGCACGCTCCCCCGCCATCAGACGCTGCGGACGGCGATCGGCTGGAGCCACGAGCTGTGCACCGCGGAGGAGCGGCTGCTCTGGGCGCGGCTGTCGGTGTTCGCGGGCCCCTTCGACCTGGAGGCCGTGGAGTACGTGTGCGGGGGTCCGGAGCTGCCTCCCGAGCACGTCCTGGACCTGCTCGGGGGGCTGCTCGCGCAGTCGCTCCTGGCGCGGGAGGACGGTCCCGCCGGTCCCGCCTACCGGCTCCTGGACACGGTCGCCGCGTACGGGGCGGAGTGGCTGGCGGCGCTCGGCGACACGGAGCGGATGCGGCGGCGGCACCGCGACTGGTACATGGGGCTCGCCACTTGGTGCGAGCTGGAGTGGTTCAGTCCCCGCCAGGGCGAGGTGGCGGCCCGCACGGACGCGGCGCTGCCCAACCTGCGGGCGGCCCTCGACCTGTGCCTCGAACTCCCGGAGGACGCGCACCTGGCCCAGCACCTGGCGGGCACGCTCTGGTTCGCGTGGGTGGGCTGCGGCCGGCTCTCGGAGGGGCGGCACTGGCTGGAGCGGGCGCTGGCCCTGGAGTCGGGGCACGAGGAGGCGCGGCTGAAGGCGCTGTGGGTGCTCGGGTACGTGGCCGTCCTCCAGGGGGACGGCACGGCCGCGGTGGCGGCGCTCCACGAGTGCGGGGAGCGGGCCAGGGCCTCGGGGAACGCCCTGGCGGAGGCGTACGCGACGCACCGGATGGGCTGCCTGGCGCTGCTCTCGGACGACGTGCCGCGTGCCGAGGAGCTGATCGGGCGGGCCCTCGACGCCTACCGGGAGCTCGGCGAGCTGAACAGCAACGTGCTGATGGGGCAGGTCGAGCTGGCCATGGCGCGGGCCTTCCAGGGGGATCTGGAGGGGGCGGTCGCGATCTGTCGTGACGTGCGGGAGGTCTGCGAGGAGCGCGGGGAGCGGTGGACCCGGGCGTACGCCCTCTACGTCCTGGGGTTCTCCGCGTGGACGCGGGGCGCGTACGGGGAGGCGCGGGAGCTGCTCGACGAGTGCGTGTCGATCAACCACGCCTTCCACGATCTGGTCGGTCTCGTCCTCGCGATCGAGCTGCTCGCCCTGGTGACGGTGAGCGAGGGGAACGCGGCGGAGGCCGCGGTCCTCCAGGGGGCGACGGTGCCGGTGTGGGACACGGTCGGCATCCGGCTCTTCGGCTCGGCGACGTTCGGCGGGCCGAGGGCGCTGTGCGAGCAGCGGGCGGGCGAGGCGCTGGGTCCGGAGGCGTACGCGGTCGCGTTCCGGGAGGGCGAGGGGCTCTCGCTCGACGCGGCCGTGGAGCGCGCGCTCGCCGGCCGCCGCGATCCGGCCGTCGGCGGCCCGGTCGGGCCGGCGGCCCCGCGTCCGTTCCGTACGGCCAGGTCGGCGGCGGTCCCGGGAACGCGGAAGCCCGCCGGCTCCCCCACCGGTAAGGGCGGGGAAGCGGCGGGCTGAACACCGCGTGGGTGGTACTACGGCCTTGCCGGGATCAGCGGGCGTAGTACTCGACGACCAGCTGCTCGTCGCAGATGACCGGGATTTCCTTGCGGTTCGGGTCGCGGTCGAGGCGGAAGGCCAGGGCCTTCAGGTTGACCTGCAGGTAGCGCGGGGTCTCGCCGTCGGCGGCGAAGCCACCCTCACGGGCCATCTCGAACAGCGGCTTGGTGCGGCTGCGCTCGCGGACCATCACGACGTCGTCGGGACGGACGCGGAACGACGGCTTGTCGACCTTGCCACCGTTGACCTGGATGTGGCCGTGGACGACCATCTGGCGGGCCTGGTAGATGGTGCGGGCGATGCCCGAACGCAGGACCAGGGCGTCGAGGCGACGCTCGAGCTCGACGACCAGCGCCTCGCCCGTCTTGCCCTCGGCCTTCTTGGCGCGGTCGTAGGCGCGCGCCATCTGGCGCTCGCTGATGTCGTACTGGGCGCGCAGACGCTGCTTCTCGAGCAGACGGACCTTGTAGTCCGAGTTCTGCTTGCGGCCACGGCCGTGCTCGCCCGGCGGGTAGGGGCGGGCCTCGAAGTACTTGACGGCCTTCGGGGTCAGCGCGATGCCGAGGGCACGCGACTTCTTGACCTTGGGACGGGACTGGTTCGGCATGAACCAACCTCTCTCATTGATACGAAAACGGCTTCACCAGGGTTAGGGGAGGTCGCATCCGCAGCCGGGAAACCCGCCTGGTCCGTACGGGACGGACCTGCCGGGCAGCCGCTCCCAGGTCTGGGCACATACGTGCAGCACGCGAACGACCCACCGCCGCTCCCGGGAACCGGGGGGTGATGGGTGGCCCGCGACACCTTCGAAGGTGCGCGACGCTCCTGGAAACCCCGCCCGAGGGCCGGGTCTCCGGCTGACTGTCCCGTTCTGGTGGCGCCGACCGAAGCCGGACACGGGACGCAGCAATCCGGACCAGTGTACCGGTTCCGGAGGGTCCGCTCGCACGGAGGCCGCCCGCCCCCGCAGGCCGCCGCTCCGGGAGCTCCCGGAGCGCAGGCCCTAGCCGCCCTCGCCCTGCAGGCGGTCGCGGACGCGCTCCACCACGTCCGCGTAGCGCGCCTCGGCGCCGTAGCGGGTGGGTTCGTAGTACCGGCGGCCGTGGACGGAGTCGGGGGCGTACTGCTGGGCGGCGATGCCGCCGGGGACGTCGTGGGGGTAGACGTAGCCCTGGGCGTGGCCGAGTTTGGCGGCGCCCTTGTAGTGGCCGTCGCGGAGGTGGGGCGGGACGGAGCCCGCGAGGCCGTTGCGGACGTCCGCGAGGGCGGCGCCGATCGCGGTCGTGGCGGCGTTCGACTTGGGGGCGAGGGCCAGGGCGATGGTGGCGTGGCTGAGGGTGAGCGCGGCCTCGGGGAAGCCGATCATGGCGACGGCCTGGGCGGCGGCCACCGCGATCGGCAGGGCGTTGGGGTCGGCGAGGCCGATGTCCTCGCTCGCGGAGATCATGAGGCGGCGGGCGATGAAGCGCGGGTCCTCCCCCGCCTCGATCATCCGGGCCAGGTAGTGCAGGGCCGCGTCGACGTCGGAGCCCCGGATCGACTTGATGAGGGCGCTGGCCACGTCGTAGTGCTGGTCGCCGTCCCGGTCGTACTTCACGGCCGCCCGGTCGACGGTCTCCTCGACGGTCTGGAGGGTGATCTCCGGCTCGCCCTTGGCGATGGCGGCGCCGGCCGCCGCTTCGAGGGCGGTCAGGGCGCGCCGGGCGTCGCCGCCGGCGACCCGGAGGAGGTGCGCCTCGGCGTCCGGCGGCAGGGTCACGGCGCCGCCGAGCCCCCGCTCGCCGGTGAGCGCCCGGGACATCAGCCCGCTCAGGTCCTCGTCGGTCAGCGGCTCCAGGGTGAGGAGCAGCGAGCGGGAGAGCAGCGGGGAGATGACGGAGAAGTAGGGGTTCTCGGTGGTGGCGGCGATCAGCGTCACCCAGCGGTTCTCCACGGCGGGCAGCAGGGAGTCCTGCTGCGCCTTCGAGAAGCGGTGGATCTCGTCGAGGAAGAGGACGGTCTCCTTGCCGTAGCCGCCGACCGCGCGCCGGGCGCCGTCGATGACGGCCCGGACCTCCTTGACGCCCGCGGTGATCGCGGAGAGCTCCACGAACCGCTTGTCGGTCGCCTTCGAGACCACGTACGCCAGGGTCGTCTTGCCGATGCCCGGCGGGCCCCAGAGGATCACGGAGGAGGCTCCGGCGGGGCCGCCGTCGCCGTCTCCCACGAGGCGGCGCAGCGGTGAGCCGGGCTTGAGCAGGTGCTGCTGGCCCACCACCTCGTCGAGGGTGCGGGGGCGCATCCGGACGGCCAGCGGGCTGCTGGCCGGGTCCTTCTCCTGGCGGTCTTCGGCGGCTGCGGTAAAGAGGTCGGGCTCCACGGTCATGAAGCCTAGGTCACCGCGCCGACAGCGCGGTCGCCGTCAGCTCGTCCAGAAGTCCCACCAGCGCGTGAGGATCAGCATGCCGATGATCCCGATGTGGAGGACGGGCAGGACCCAGGTGAACTCGTCGAAGAAGGTCCTCACGCCGCTCGGGGCGGGGATGACGCCGCGGCGGACGTTGTGCGAGGTCACGTACCAGAACATGACGATGGTGGCGACCCAGGCCAGGCAGCACCAGAGGCAGAGCGAGTTGATCTCGTACAGCGACTGGTACATGAGCCAGGTGCAGAAGCCGACGCCGAACAGGGTGCCGGCGTTGAGGCCCAGCCAGTACCAGCGGCGGTAGCGGGCGCCGGCGAGCAGGGCCACGCCGATCGCGATCACCATGGCGTAGGTGACGAGGCCGAGCATCGGGTTGGGGAAGCCGAAGACCGAGGCCTGCTCGCTCTTCATGATGTTGCCGCAGGAGACGATCGGGTTGAGGCTGCACCCCGGAGTGAAGTCGGGGTCCTCAAGGAGCTTGATCTTGTCGATCGTGATGACCCAGGCGGCGAGCAGTCCGGCCGCTCCGGTGATCACGAGGAGCCAGGCGAAGGCCCGGCTCGCCCCGATCGTTCCGCCGTCCCGGCCGGACGCGGTCTCGTCCACCGCTGCCTTCGTCATGTCGCTCGTTTCCCTTTGCTCGCGGGCCTCGTGGGCATGGTCATTCTGCAACACCTGTACGGCTCCGCACCGTTCGCTGGGCATAAGGAAGGGGCCCGGACCGTGTCAGGTCCGGGCCCCTTCCGTGCGGAGTACGGCCGGTCAGGCCAGCTTGGCCCGCACCGCGTCCACGAGACCGTCCACGGGGACGGCCTGCTGCTCGCCGGACTCCATGTCCTTGAGCTGGACGACGCCCTCGGCGAGGTCGCGCTCACCGGCGACGACGGCGAGGCGGGCGCCCGAGCGGTTGGCGTCCTTCATGGCGCCCTTGAGGCCCTTGCCGCCGAAGGAGAAGTCCGCGGCGACGCCCTGCCGGCGGAGCTCGGTGACCTTGCCGAAGAGCAGCCGGCGCGCCTCGTCGCCGATGGCGACGGCGAAGACGCTGGTGGCGGCGGGGATGTCGAGCTCGACGCCCTCGGCCTCCAGCGCGAGGACCGTGCGGTCCACGCCGAGCGCCCAGCCCACCGACGGCAGCGCGGGGCCGCCGATCATCTCGGAGAGGCCGTCGTAGCGACCGCCGCCGCCGACCGCCGACTGCGAGCCGAGACCGCCGTGGACGAACTCGAAGGTGGTGCGGGTGTAGTAGTCCAGGCCGCGGACCAGCTTGGCGTCGTCCTCGAAGACGACGCCCGCCGCGGTGATCAGGGCGCGCACCTCCTCGTGGTACGCCTTGCACGCGTCGCACAGGTAGTCGCGCAGCAGCGGCGCGTCGGTCAGCTGCTTCTGCACGGCCTCGCGCTTGTCGTCGAGGACGCGCAGCGGGTTGATCTCGGCGCGGCGCAGGGTCTCCTCGTCCAGGTCGAGCCCGCGCAGGAAGGCCTGCAGGGCCTCCCGGTAGACGGGGCGGCACTCCTTGTCGCCGAGCGAGTTCAGCAGGATGCGGAAGTTCCGCAGGCCGAGCGAGCGGTACGCCTGGTCGGCCAGGATGATCAGCTCGGCGTCGAGCGCCGGGTCCTCGGCACCGATCGCCTCGGCGCCGACCTGCGAGAAGTGGCGGTAACGGCCGGCCTGGGCCCGCTCGTAGCGGTAGTACGAGCCGGAGTACCAGAGCTTGACGGGCAGGTTGCCGAGCTTGTGCAGGTTGCCCTGGAGGGCCGCGCGCAGGACGGACGCGGTGCCCTCGGGGCGCAGCGCCAGCTCGTCGTTGCCCTTGGTCGTGAGGGTGTACATCTCCTTGGTCACGATGTCGGTGGACTCGCCGACACCGCGGGAGAAGAGCTTCACGTCCTCGAAACCGGGGGTCTCGACGTAGCCGTAGCCGGAGTTCCGCAGCGGCGTGGCGATCGCCTCGCGCACCGCGAGGAAGGTCGCGGAGCGGGGCGGCAGCAGGTCGTACGTGCCCTTGGGGGCCTTGAAGGTGCTCACGAAAGTCGTCACATTCCTCGTCGGGGAGCGTCCGTGCTCCCGAGGCCGGCCGCCACGTCCCGCAGATAGGGGTTGGTGGCGCGCTCCTGGCCGATGGTCGTCTGGGGACCGTGTCCCGACAGCACCACGGTCGAGTTGTCGAGCGGCAGGCACACACGGGCCAGCGAAGCGAGCATCTCGTCCATGTCACCGCCGGGAAGGTCGGTGCGTCCGATGGAGCCGGCGAACAGCAGGTCCCCCGAGAAGAACACGGACGGGATCTCCGTGGTCTCGGGCATCCTGAAGGTCACCGACCCCTTGGTATGACCGGGCGCGTGGGCGACGGAGAAGTCCAGACCGGCGAGCTTCAGCTCGGCGCCGTCGGTGAGCTCGCGCACGTCGTCGGGCTCTCCCACGGTCAACTCGCCCATGAGGGGCATCCCGATGGAGCGGCCGAGGGCCTTCTCCGGGTCGCTCATCATGTAGCGGTCGGACGGGTGGATCCACGCGGGGACGTCATGGGCGCCGCACACCGGGACGACGGAGGCGACGTGGTCGATGTGTCCATGGGTGAGGACGACGGCGACGGGCTTGAGCCGATGCTTCTTCAGCGTCTCCTCGACACCCTGGGCGGCCTGGTGGCCGGGGTCGATGATCACGCACTCCTCGCCTGCGGCGGGGGCGACCAGATAGCAATTGGTCCCCCAGGCCCCGGCGGGGAACCCGGCAATCAGCACGTTCGTCCTTAGATGTCGTCCGGCACGGGGGCGCGGAACTCGCGGAAAACACGGAATGCGGCAGATCAGAGCCTACCGGCGGTGCCGGTTCCACAGCCAACCCGTATACGGTACGGGCACATCCGGCCCGGACGGGAACAGACGAACGACAAGGAGCGGAACCGGTGGTCACCAGCGATCAGCGACGGCGGCAGCTTGCCAGGGAGAAGTACGCGCGGCAGCAGCAGCGGCGGGAGGAGAACCGGCGCAAGGCGAAGCGCCGCAACACCGTCATCGCGGCCGGCCTCGCGGTGGTGCTGGCGGCGGGCGGCGCCGTGTACGCCTCCGTGGCGCTGACGGGCCCCGACAAGGGCAAGGACGACGCGGCGGGCGACACGCCGACCACGGCCGCGCCCACGCCCACGAAGAGCGAGGCGGCGAGCCCGGAGCCGAAGCTGACCGTGGACGGTAAGGCCACGTACGCGATGTCCCTGAAGACGAACGAGGGCGACATCACGATCACCATGGACGCGGCGAAGACCCCGCGCACGGTGAACTCCTTCGCGCACCTCGCGGACAAGAAGTACTTCGACGGGACCAAGTGCCACCGGCTCACCACCCAGGGCATCTTCGTGCTCCAGTGCGGCGACCCCAAGGGGGACGGCACCGGCGGCCCCGGCTACACCATCCCGGACGAGAACCTGGGCGCCCTCGGCAAGGCGGGCGCGGACGGCACGGTGACCTTCCCGGCCGGCACCGTGGCCATGGCCAACACGGGTCAGCCGGGCACCGGCGGCTCGCAGTTCTTCCTCGTGTACAAGGACACCAAGCTGCCCCCGACGTACACCCCGTTCGGCAAGATCGACACGGCCGGCCTCAAGGCGGTCCAGGACGTGGCCGCGGCCGGTGTCGACGGCGGCGCCTCGGACGGCGCTCCGAAGAAGGCCGTCACCATCGAGAAGGCGACCGTCGCCAAGAAGTGACCCGGACGTCCGCACCCGCGCGACCCTCGAATCTCGGTCGCGCTGAGTGCGGACAGCCGGGCCGCGGTTCGCCTAGATTGGCGTTGTGCAGCGTGGGCCTTCGGGCGCGCTGCGGAAGGCGGGCGAGGCCCGCCGGGAAACTGTGGACGATGCCCGGGGGGTACGACCCCGCGACGGCATCATGGTGAGGAGGCGCTGTGAGCAGCGACCCGTGGGGCCGCGTCGACGAGACGGGCACCGTGTACGTGCGGACGGCCGAGGGCGAGAAGGTCGTCGGATCGTGGCAGGCCGGCACCCCTGAGGAGGCCCTGGCCTACTTCGAGCGCAAGTACGAGGGCCTGGTGGTCGAGATCGGCCTCCTCGAGAAGCGCGTGAGGACCACCGACCTCTCGGCGAAGGACGCCACCGCGGCGATCGAGCACATCCGGCAGCAGGTCGACGAGCACCACGCCGTCGGCGACCTGGCCGCGCTCGGCGCCCGGCTGGACAAGCTCGTCGAGTCGGTCGACTCGCGCCGCGAGGAGCGCAAGGCCCAGAAGGCGAAGCAGACCGACGAGGCCCGCTCCGCCAAGGAGAAGCTCGTCACGGAGGCCGAGGAGCTGGCCCAGAGCGAGCAGTGGCGTTCGGCCGGCGAGCGGCTGCGGGCGCTCGTGGACACCTGGAAGGGCCTCCCCCGGCTCGACCGCAAGTCCGACGACGAGCTGTGGCACCGCTTCTCGCACGCCCGCTCGGCGTTCTCGAAGCGCCGCAAGGCGCACTTCGCCTCCCTGGACGCCCAGCGCGAGGACGCCCGCAAGGCGAAGGAGCGTCTGGTCGCCGAGGCGGAGTCGCTGTCGAACTCCACCGACTGGGGCACCACGGCGGCCCGCTACCGCGACCTGATGACGGAGTGGAAGGCGGCCGGCCGCGCCCAGCGCGAGCACGAGGACGACCTGTGGAACCGCTTCCGCGGCGCCCAGGACGTCTTCTTCGCGGCGCGCGGCGAGGTCTTCGCCGAGCGGGACGCGGAGCAGACCGAGAACCTCAAGCTGAAGGAGGAGCTCGCGACCGAGGCCGAGAAGCTGGTGCCGGTGACGGACCTGAAGGCGGCGCGCGCGGCCTTCCGCTCCCTCAACGAGCGCTGGGAGGCCATCGGCCACGTCCCGCGTGACGCCCGTCCCAAGGTCGAGGGCCGGATGCACACGGTGGAGCGGGCGATCCAGGAGGCCGAGGAGGCCGAGTGGCGCCGGACGAACCCGGAGGCACGCGCGCGTGCCGCGGGTCTGACCGGCCAGCTCCAGGACGCCGTCGAGAAGCTGCGCAAGCAGATCGACGCGGCCCGTGCCGCCGGCAACGACTCGAAGGCCGACAAGCTCTCCCGCGAGCTCGAGGGCCGTCAGGCCCTGCTCGACCAGGCTCTGAAGGGCCTGGAGGAGTTCGGCGGCTGAGGCCGTAGCGCTTCGCGTACGAGGAAGGCCCCCGGCAGCGCGCCGGGGGCCTTCCTCGTGGGTCGTGCTACGGGCGCCGGGCGCTGGTCACGCGGTACACGTCGTACACGCCCTCCACGCCGCGCACCGCCTTGAGGACGTGGCCGAGGTGCTTCGGGTCGCCCATCTCGAAGGTGAAGCGGGAGGTGGCCACCCGGTCGCGGGAGGTCTGGACGGCCGCCGACAGGATGTTGACGTGCTGGTCCGAGAGGACCCGGGTGACGTCCGAGAGCAGCCGGGACCGGTCGAGCGCCTCGACCTGGATGGCGACGAGGAAGACCGACGACTGGGTCGGGGCCCACTCGACCTCCAGGATCCGCTCCGGCTCCCGGGACAGCGAATCCACGTTCACGCAGTCGCTGCGGTGGACCGACACGCCGCTGCCGCGGGTGACGAAGCCGATGATCGGGTCGCCGGGGACGGGGGTGCAGCAGCGGGCCAGCTTCACCCAGACGTCCTCGACGCCCTTGACGACGACACCGGGGTCGGCGTTGGAGCGGCGCTTGGAGCGGCCCCGGGTGGGCGGTGCCGCCTCCTCGATGTCCTCGGTGGCGGCCTCCTCGCCGCCGAGCGCCTGGACCAGCTTCTGCACGATGGACTGGGCGGTGACGTGGCCCTCGCCGATCGCCGCGTACAGCGAGGAGATGTCGCTGTAGCGCAGCTCGTGGGCGAGGGTGACGAGGGAGTCGCCGGTCAGGATCCGCTGGATCGGCAGGTTCTGCTTGCGCATGGCCCGCGCGATGGCGTCCTTGCCCTGCTCGATGGCCTCGTCGCGGCGCTCCTTGGAGAACCAGGCGCGGATCTTGTTGCGGGCGCGCGGTGACTTGACGAAGCCCAGCCAGTCGCGGGAGGGCCCGGCGCCGGCGGCCTTGGAGGTGAAGACCTCGACCAGGTCGCCGTTGTCGAGGGTCGATTCGAGGGGCACGAGCCGCCCGTTGACCCGCGCTCCTATGGTGCGGTGGCCGACCTCGGTGTGGACGGCGTACGAGAAGTCGACGGGGGTGGCGCCCGCGGGCAGCGCGATGACGTCGCCCTTGGGGGTGAAGACGAAGACCTCGTTGCGGGAGAGGTCGAAGCGCAGGGACTCCAGGAACTCGCTGGGGTCCTCGGTCTCCTTCTGCCAGTCGAGGAGCTGGCGCAGCCACGCCATGTCGTTGAGGTGGTCGTCCTTGCCGGTCCTCTTCGGCACGTCGGCGCGCACCTTGGAGGCGCCGGCGACGGCCTCCTGCTTGTACTTCCAGTGCGCGGCGATGCCGTACTCGGCCCGGCGGTGCATGTCGAAGGTGCGGATCTGGAGTTCGACGGGCTTGCCGTTGGGTCCGATGACCGTCGTGTGCAGCGACTGGTACATGTTGAACTTCGGCATCGCGATGTAGTCCTTGAACCGGCCGGGGACCGGGTTCCATCGCGCGTGGACGGTGCCGAGTGCGGCGTAGCAGTCCCTGACCGTGTCGACGAGGACACGGATGCCGACCAGGTCGTAGATCTCCGCGAAGTCACGGCCGCGGACGATCATCTTCTGGTAGACGCTGTAGTAGTGCTTGGGGCGGCCGGTGACGGTGGCCTTGATCCGGGCGGCGCGCAGGTCGGTCTGGACCTCGTCGGTCACTATGGCGAGGTACTCGTCCCGCTTGGGAGCGCGCTCGGCGACGAGCCGGACGATCTCGTCGTACATCTTGGGGTAGAGGATCGCGAAGGCGAGGTCCTCCAGCTCCCACTTGATGGTGTTCATGCCCAGGCGGTGGGCCAGGGGCGCGTAGATCTCGAGGGTCTCGCGGGCCTTCTTCTCCTGCTTCTCCCGCTTGAGGTAGCGCATGGTGCGCATGTTGTGCAGGCGGTCGGCGAGCTTGATGACCAGGACGCGCGGGTCCTTGGCCATGGCGACGACCATCTTGCGGACGGTCTCGGCCTGGGCGGCCTCGCCGAACTTGACCTTGTCGAGCTTGGTGACGCCGTCGACGAGGAGCGCGACCTGGTCGCCGAAGTCGCGGCGCAGGGTCTCCAGGCCGTACTCGGTGTCCTCGACGGTGTCGTGCAGGAGTCCGGCCATCAGGGTCGCCGGGTCCATGCCGAGCTCGGCGAGGATCGTCGTCACGGCGAGCGGGTGGGTGATGTACGGGTCGCCGCTCTTGCGCTTCTGGCCGCGGTGCCAGCGCTCGGCGACCTGGTAGGCGTGCTCGACCTGGCGGAGGGTCGCCGTCTCGATCTTGGGGTCGTTGGAGCGGACGATCCGCAGCAGCGGTTCGAGGACCGGGTTGTACGGGGAGGAACGCTGGACGCCGAGGCGGGCGAGGCGGGCGCGGACCCGGTTGGACGAGCCTCCCGAGCGGGCGGGGGCGGCCGGTGCGGGCCGGGCAGTCGAGGCCGGGGCCGGCGCGGGCGCCGGCGTGGGCGCCTCCGGCGCGGGCCGGGTCTCCGCGGGCTTGTTCTGGGGCGCGTCGGTTCCCGTCGCGGCCTTGTCGGCTTTCGGGTCGGGCTGCGCGGCGGAGAGTGACTGGGCCTCGTCTGGCAAGAGCGCTCCTCGTGCGGTGCCGGGTCCCCCGGTCAGGCCCGGAAAGGCCATGGTATCGAGCCACGAGTCCGGATGCGCACGCACCCGGGTCGGCGGCGGCCCCGGCGGGGACGCGACGCGCGCACCGGGCGCCGTACCGGGTCAAAGGGGAAAACGACGGGGGCGCCCCGGGGATTCCCCGGAGCGCCCCCGTGCACGGGCCGTGGTGTCAGACCGTGATCAGTGCCTTGAGCGGTGCGCCGCCCAGGGCCGGCTCCAGCCGGGCGCGGCCCGGCAGGAAGCTCAGCTCCATGAGGACGGCGACGCCCGCGACCTCGGCGCCGGCGCGGCGGATGAGCTCGATCGAGGCCTCGGCCGTGCCGCCGGTGGCGAGGACGTCGTCGATGACCATGACGCGGTCGCCCGCGGCCAGGTCCTCGGCGTGCACCTCGATCTCGGCGGTGCCGTACTCCAGCTCGTACGCCTGGCTGAGCGTGGCCCCGGGGAGCTTGCCGGCCTTGCGGACGGGGATGAATCCCAGGCCCGCGCGGACGGCCACCGGGGCGGCCAGGATGAAGCCGCGCGCCTCGAGCCCGACGATCTTCGTCGCGCCGTGCTCGGTGCACAGCCCGGCGAGGGTGTCGGTGAGGGCCGTGAACGCCGCCGGGTCCGCGAGCAGCGGCGTGATGTCCTTGAACAGCACGCCCGGCTTCGGGTAGTCGGGGACGTCGCGGATGCGGCTGAGCAGGAGCTCGGTGACGTCCTGGGCCTCGGCGGTCATCCTCGGCGTTCCTGGGTGCCCCGGTGGCTCGCGCGGGGGCCGACGACGGCGGTCTCGGCCTCGACGGACAGCGCGTCCGTCTCGTCCGCCGACTCGCCCTTGGCGGCGGCGCTCGCGCGCTTGGCCAGGATGCGCTTCTTCAGGGCCTTGATCGCCGGCTCGCGCTCCTTGAGGTCGGCGACGAGCGGGGTGGCGATGAAGATCGAGGAGTACGCGCCGGCGGCGAGACCCACGAACAGCGACAGCGAGATGTCGTTGAGCATGCCGGCGCCGAGGACGCCGCCACCGATGAAGAGCAGGCCGGCGACCGGCAGCAGCGCGACGACGGTGGTGTTGATCGAACGGACCAGGGTGCCGTTGATCGAGCGGTTGGCCAGCTCGCTGTAGGTGAAGCGGGTCTGCTTGGTGATGTCCTTCGTCTGCTCCTTGAGCGAGTCGAAGACCACGACCGTGTCGTACAGCGAGTAACCGAGGATCGTCAGCAGACCGATGACCGTACCGACGGTGACCTCGAAGCCGACCAGCGAGTAGATGCCGACGGTGATCGTGAGGTCGTGGATGAGGGCGATCAGTGCCGCGACCGCCATTCTCCACTCGAAGGCGATGGCCAGGTAGATCACCACGAGGATCATGAAGACCCCCAGGCCGGTCCAGGCCTTGTTGGCGATCTGCTCACCCCAGCTGGGGCCGACCAGCTCGGCCGCGATCTTGTCCTCGGGGACCTTCAGGTCCTCGGCGAGCTCCGCGCGGACCTGGTCGGACTTCGCGGTGTCGAGACCGCCGACCTGGATGCGCAGGGAGCCGTTGCCGAGCTGCTGGACGATCGCGTCGTGACCGGAGGCCTCTTCCGCGTACTCCTGCGCCTGGCTGACGGAGACGTCCGTCTTCGGGGTCGTGAAGACGGCACCGCCCTGGAACTCGATGCCCATGTTGAGGCCGCGGACGGCCAGGGCGACGATGGCGGTGATGGTGATCAGGATGGACAGGCCGTACCAGATCTTGCGGTTGCCGATGAAGTCGTAACCGACCTCACCGCGGTGGAGCCGGGCGCCGAGATCTCCGAGCTTCGACATCTCACGCCTCCTTCGCGTCGACGGGGGCGTGGGCACGGCGGGTGCGGCGCAGCGGCGGCTTGGCACCGAGGCGCTTCGGGTCCAGGCCGGACCACGGGTGGCCGTTGCCGAAGAACTTGGTCCGCGCCAGGAGCGTCATGACCGGCTTGGTGAAGAGGAACACCACGACGATGTCGAGCAGGGTGGTCAGGCCGAGCGTGAACGCGAAGCCCTGGACCTTGCCGACGGTGACGATGAACAGCACGGCCGCGGCCAGGAACGACACGAAGTCGGAGACCAGGATGGTGCGGCGGGCGCGCGGCCAGGCGCGCTCGACGGCCGGGCGGAGCGTGCGGCCCTCGCGGAGCTCGTCGCGGATGCGCTCGAAGTACACGATGAACGAGTCCGCGGTGATGCCGATGGCGACGATGGCGCCGCAGACGGCCGGCAGGTTCAGCGCGAAGCCGATGGCCGGGCCGAGCAGGGCCATGATCACGTAGGTGAGGAGCGCCGAGACGCCGAGGCTCAGGATGGCGATCAGCGACAGGCCGCGGTAGTAGGCGACCAGGTAGATGATGACCAGCGCGAGGCCGATGGCGCCCGCGATCAGGCCCGCCTCCAGCTGGTCGCCGCCGAGGGCGGCGGTGACGGTGTCGACGCTCTGCGTCTCGAACGTCAGGGGCAGGGCACCGTACGACAGGATGTTGCCGAGGTCCTGGGCCGACTGCTGGTTGAAGTTGCCGGAGATCTCCGCGCTGGCGCTCAGCGTCTGGCGCACCGACGGGGCCGAGACGACCTCGCCGTCCAGGACGATCGCGAAGCGGTTCTGCGGGTCGGTCTGCGCCGACAGCTTGCTGGTGATCGCCTGGAACTTCTTCGCGCCCGCGTCCGTGAAGTCCATGGTCACGATCCACATGCCGCGCTGCTGGTCGAGGACGCCCTTGGCGTCGTCGACGTCACGGCCTCCGACCTCGGCCGGGCCGAGCAGGTACTTCGACCACACGCCGGGGGCGTCCTCGCCACAGGCGACGGTGGGCTGCTCGGCCTTGACGCCCTGGCCGGCGGCGGTGCGCTGCTTGGGGTCGAGGCAGTTCAGGGCGGTGAACTTCTGCTCGAGCGCCGCGGTGGCGGGGTCGGGCTTCGGGGTCGCCTGCGGGGTCCCGGTGGCCGTCGGCTTCGCGGAGGCCGAGGTGGTGGGCGTCGGGCTCGGGGCCTTGAGGGCCTCGGTGAGCGCGCGGCCCTGGGTGGAGGCGGTGGCCGTCGGGGTCGCCGACTTCTTCTCGCCCGCGGTGGCGCCGGTGGCGGAGGCCGACGGCTTGGCCGAGGGGGAGCCCGAGGGCGTGGCGCTCGGGGCCGCCTGCGGCGCGCCGTTCGTCACGGCGAGAACGGGCCGGAAGTAGAGCTGGGCGGTGGTACCGACCTGCTCACGGGCCTGCTTCTCGTTCGTCCCGCGAGGGATGTTGACGATGATGTTCTCGCGGCCCTGCGTCTGGACCTCGGCCTCGGAGACACCCAGACCGTTGACACGGCGCTCGATGATGCCGACCGCCGTGTTCATGTTGGTCTCGTTGACCGCCGACTCCTGGCCGGGATCGGCCTTCGCCTTGAGCGTGATCGACGTACCGCCGGCGAGGTCGATGCCGAGGCGCGGGGTGGTGTGCCCCGACCAGAACATGCCGCCGGTGAGCGCGACCATGGCGATCAGGATGATTGCCAGGGCGCGGCCCGGTCGGCTCTGTCCCCCCGCCGGCCTTCGGCCCTTCTTCGGTGCTGCCACCTGTCGTATCTCCCTGTCCAACCGCCCCGCGCCGGGTGTGCGCGCGGCGGCCACGAAGTGTGTGTGGGGACCTGCCCCCGCAGACGTGGAACCGTTCCGGGGGCCGCGCTCGCCGGTGGGCGGGTGCGCGGTCCCCGGCCGCGACTACTTCGCGTCGGTCTCGCCGTCGGCCTTGCCGTCCTTCTGGCCTTCGGTGCCGTCCTCGGCCGCGTCCGACTTCTTCGTCAGATCGGCCTTCGGAGCGTCGCCCTTCTCCGTGTCCTCGACGTCGGCGGCCTCGGTCAGCGAGGAGGCGTCGTCCGGGACGACGGTGTCGGAGTCGGACTCCTCCTCGTCGCCGTGGACGATGCGGTTGTACTCGGCGTCGTCGAGGACCGCGCCGATCGCGTTCTTCGCGTAGACCGCGTGCACGCCGGGAGCGACCTCGAGGAGGACGGTCTCGTCGCCGATCTCCTTGACGGTGGCGTACATCCCCCCGATCGTCCGTACGCCGGTGCCGGGCTGCATCTCGTTGCGCATCTGCGCCGCCGCCTGCTGCTTCTTCTTGGCAGAGCGGGTCATCAGGAACATGGCCCCGATGAGGACGATGAAGGGGAGGAGGGTCACGATGCTCACGGGACGGGTTTCCTTCGCACGGTCGCGGAGAACCCGCGGCCTGATCTTCGGGGGTGGGCGCGCCGACCGGAAAGGGCGGCATCGGCGGAGTCTAGGCGAGTCCGCATCGATGGAACAACGTCCAGCATCGCACCCTGGTTCCGGTCCGGGCGAGTGTCGGCACTGTCACGCCCCGAAGAGCCCCTGTTGTCCGCTTCCGTGTGCTCCCGGGCCGCCTGCCTGCGGCGGAACCAGTCCGAGGTGGGCCCAGGCCGCGGGTGTGGCGACCCGACCACGGGGCGTACGGGCCAGTAGTCCCTCCCGTACGAGGAAGGGTTCGGCGACCTCCTCGACGGTCTCGCGCTCCTCCCCCACGGCGACGGCGAGGGTGGACAGACCGACCGGTCCGCCGCCGAAGAGCTTGAGCAGCGCCTCCAGGACCGCGCGGTCGAGGCGGTCGAGGCCGCGGCCGTCGACCTCGTACACGCTGAGGGCGGCCTCGGAGATCTCGCGGGTGATCGACCCGTCGGCCTTGACCTGCGCGTAGTCGCGGACGCGGCGCAGCAGGCGGTTGGCGATGCGGGGGGTGCCGCGGGAGCGGCCGGCGATCTCGGCGGCGCCGGCCGGGTCGATCTCGACGTCGAGGAGTCCGGCGGAGCGGTGGATCACCCGCTGGAGCTCGCCCGGGTCGTAGAACTCCATGTGGCCGGTGAAGCCGAAGCGGTCGCGCAGCGGAGGCGGCAGGAGTCCGGCCCTGGTGGTGGCGCCGACCAGGGTGAAGGGCGGGAGCTCCAGCGGGATGGCGGTGGCGCCGGGGCCCTTGCCGACGATGACGTCGACGCGGAAGTCCTCCATCGCCATGTAGAGCATCTCCTCGGCGGGCCGGGACATCCGGTGGATCTCGTCGAGGAAGAGGATCTCGCCCTCCTGGAGGGAGGAGAGGATCGCGGCGAGGTCGCCGGCGTGCTGGATGGCGGGGCCCGAGGTGATGCGGATCGGGGCGTTCATCTCGGCCGCGATGATCATCGAGAGGGTGGTCTTGCCGAGGCCGGGTGCGCCGGAGAGCAGCACGTGGTCGGCGGTGGCACCGCGCTGGCGGGCGGCCTTGAGGACCAGGTCGAGCTGCTGGCGGACCTTCTCCTGGCCGACGAACTCGCTGAGGTCCTTGGGGCGCAGGGCCGCCTCGACGGCCTGGTCGTCCCCTTCGGCGGAGGCGCCGACGATGCGCGCCTCGGCCTCGGACGCCTCGGCGGTGATGTCGTCGTCCCAGTTCACGGTGATGCCTTCTCGTTCGTACGGTCTGGTCGGCGGGGCAGCGGACGGGTGGGTCAGCGGGTGCGGTTGAGGGTCTGCAGGGCCGCGCGGAGCAGCTGCGGTACGGGGGCGGTGCCGGTCTCGGCGAGGGCGGCCTCGGCCTGCGGGGTGACGGCGCTGACGGCCTCCTCCGCCTCGCGGCTCGCGTAGCCCAGGCCGATCAGCGCGGCGGAGAGCTGCTCGGTCCACGGCGCCGGGCTGGAGGCCGCGGCGCGCTGGGCGCCGACCAGGCCGCTGCTGCCGAGCGGGGCGCCGAGCTTGTCCTTGAGTTCGAGGAGGAGCTTCTGCGCGCCCCTCTTGCCGATGCCGGGGACGGCGGTGAGGGCCTTCTCGTCGCCGGTGGAGAACGCGATGCGCAGGGCGTCGGGGCTGTGCACGCCGAGCATGGCCTGCGCGAGGCGGGGGCCGACGCCGCTGGCGGTCTGGAGCAGCTCGAAGACCTGCCGCTCGTCGTCGTCGGCGAAGCCGTACAGGGTGAGGGAGTCCTCGCGGACGACCAGGGAGGTGGCGAGCCGGGCGTCCTGGCCGATCCTCAGCGCGGAGAGGGTGCTCGGCGTGCACTGGACGGCCATGCCGACGCCGCCGACCTCGATCACGGCGGTGGTGGGGGCGAGCGCGGCGACCGGGCCGCTGACGAAGGCGATCATCGGTTTCGGCCTTTCACTGCGGACGCCTGCTGGGCGACCGCCTGCTGGAGACGGTTCTGTGCGGGGGCCCGCCAGATGTGACAGATGGCGAGGGCGAGCGCGTCGGCGGCGTCGGCCGGCTTGGGCGGGGCGGAGAGCCGGAGCAGGCGGGTCACCATGGCTCCGACCTGGGCCTTGTCGGCGCGCCCGCTGCCGGTGACGGCGGCCTTGACCTCGCTGGGGGTGTGCAGGGCGACGGGGATGCCGCGGCGCGAGGCGCAGAGCATGGCGACCGCGCTGGCCTGGGCCGTGCCCATCACCGTACGGACGTTGTGCTGGCTGAACACCCGCTCGACGGCGACCAGTTCGGGCGAGAAGCGGTCGAGCCACTCCTCGATGCCGCGCTCGATGCCGACGAGCCGCACGCCGATGTCCGCGTCCGCGGCCGTCCGCACCACACCGACGCCGAGCATGGTCAGGGGCCGTCCGGCGACGCCCTCGACGACGCCGACGCCGCACCGGGTGAGACCGGGGTCCACCCCGAGTACGCGCACGGTGCCCCTCCTCCCTGATCGCAAGTCTGTTTGTGCAGGCTATCGGGTGGCACTGACAACGCAGCGGGCCGACGGGATGTGTCC